>NZ_JAEQBS010000029.1:0-1577 GCF_017846535.1 Campylobacter sp. JH32 | reverse complement strand
AAGGATTTTCAATGAAAAAGATTTTTGCTTTATTAGCTTTAACTTCTTTACTGACTAGTTCTGTTTTTGCTGAGGATTTTTTAGCTAAACTCACAAAAGGTGCTTTAAGTGATACAAGCCCGGGTGTCAAAGAACTCAGCCTTGAAGAGATGAAACAAGTTAAGGGTGGGTATGTTTTTGGGGATTATAAAATTTTTAAAGACAGACGCAATTTAACCTCAGAAGTTTATGCTATTATAGATTTTACGCAATATGAACTCGAAAATCTTAACAAAGGTTTGTGCGGTGCAGGAGAAGATAAATGTCAAAATCCTAGTAGAGACAGATTATTTGCTTGGTTGCAAGTCAGTGCGAATTCCCCTGCTGATTATCGTCCTGTATATAAGGTAAAAAGACAAATTAAATATTCAAATTTAGGACAGCCTTATGTTTTATTTACTTATGGGGTTGCTGTTTATAATGTAAATAATGGACAAATCTATCAGTATAATTCCTCTCCTATGTTAAATAACAATAGAATTATAAGAGAATTCGCCCATCAATATAAGAGCGTGATAGAAGATGCTATGGGTGGTTGGAATCCAAGATTGTTTTAGTATTTTAAAAAAGGATTTTTATGATAAGTCTTAATTCTCACTATCCTAATATCAATTATCCAAATAATGCTTTAAGCATTAAAAAAGATGAAAATAATGAATATACTTATACTAAAAAAGATGAGCCAAAAAGTGAAGAAGATGCTTATTGGGAAGATTTTGTGCAAAAATATTTTGGAGAAATGCTTAGTGAAGAATATGCGAACAAATACGGCTATAATGGAGACCCAGATGTTAAAGAAGTTGAAAATTCCTTGCTTGAGCGAATGCGAAAAGATAAATTAACTGAAGAGGAATGGGAAATTCTTAACGGAGCGTATGACATTGATAATATTGAATTTATTCCAAGAGATAAGATTGCCAGAATACGCGAAGCCAATCTTCTAAAAACTCTTACAAGTGCGAGTGAATTCGCAAGAATATGGGTTGCTGAAAAAGATGAAAGAAAAAAACGATTTATTGACGCACTTGATGTTAAACCACTTACTCAAGAAGAGATAGATAGGTTTTTAAATAAACAACAAAGCTCAAATTCTACCCAAGAAAGCAACGAAAGTGGTCAAAACCCAGATGAAAAACCCTTCAAAGCCATTCAAGCAAAAAGCAAAAACAAAGAAACTTACAAAGATGATAGTAAAATGAATGAACTTGTAAAAAAACTGCTAGAAAATAAATTTGGTAAAAGTGAAGAATTGGAACTTCTTTTTGGTGTGAAATTTAGTGATGATGATGCAGGAGAATTTAATAAATTTCTTTCTTCAAATTCTGCACCAAAAAGTATAGATATTAAGGCTTGAAACATTAAAAACTTTGATTTAAAATACAATCAAATAAAAAGATTTTTATAACTTTGGGCTTCTTTAGCCTTTAAAACTCTTTGTTTATCCAAGTAGAAAAGCTCTTCGGCATTGTCTTTGAGTTTTTGCAAGGAATTTATATCCTTAAATTTTCTAACTCTAAATCCTATTATTTTTCCATTTG
>NZ_JAEQBS010000028.1:0-1840 GCF_017846535.1 Campylobacter sp. JH32 | reverse complement strand
CAAAAGCAAACAAACCGAGAATAAAATTTTAAGTATTTAAAGAAAATTCACTTAACTTTCAAAGCAAGATTAAACTTTTGCTAGAATAAGTCGATAGTAGTTTTAAAGAACTTACAAAAAGAATTTACGAAAGGATTTCAAATGAAAAAGATTTTTGCTTTTTTAGCTTTAACTTCTTTACTGACTAGTTCTGTTTTTGCTGAAGATTTTTTAGCTAAACTCACAAAAGGTGCTTTAAGTGATACAAGCCCGGGTGTCAAAGAACTCAGCCTTGAAGAGATGAAAGAGGTTAGGGGAGGTGCGTTTCAATCTGTCGGTAACTGTTTAAGTGGGACAAATTCTTGCTTAAGTCTTGCCGTAAGTCAAACTATAACAGGAACTCATTATAGAGATTTTAAAGCTATTCTTACAAACGAAGAGCCTCATAGCACAAATTATCATATAGGGTTTGTCGCTCAAAAAAATTGGTCTATATCTAGTCTTGGAAAACCTTATAGTTTTCTTACATACTCTGCCATCATTTTCGATAGAGCTTCTGGGACAATGTATAAACAAAGCAGTCAAGTATTAAATAATAATGGAATTGTTAGGGAGCTTAGTTATAGATATAAAAATCAATTTGATAGGCAATTAGGCGGATTATCAAGGTAAAAACCATAAAGCCGATTTAAATTAAGATAAATCAGCAAGGAGTGAGAGTATGATAAACACAGCTTATATAAATAACCATCATAAAGGTGGTTATTCTACTCAAAAATTAAAAGATATATCTCAAGCAACAACGCAAAGCTTGGGAATTTCAAAAAATTATAAAATTGATGCGACACAAATGCAAACACTAGTTAAAAATCTTTCTCAAAATAAACATTTCGACACTATCGATTTTACCAAAACGCTAGAAAACGCCTATAAAGTGTTTTCTAATTTAATGCAATTTTCTAAAAATGAACTTCCGCTAGGTTTTGAAATGGATAAAAATAGTTTTGAAATTTTAAAAATTTATGACAAGGCACAAGATTTAGAAAATAATTTTTTAAATGAAAATAATTCTTATAAAGGAAGCAAAGTGGTCATAAATTTGAAAGATTTAAACTCAAAGGATAAATCTTTTATGAATTTTGCAAATGTAGTTTTTAATCAATTTGGTGGCGGTTATCTTATTGAAGGACAAAGCAATATAAGCGGTAAGTTAATGGGATTTGATAAAAATATGGATAAAAATCAAATCCAAGATTTAAATGACTTTATAAAAAATAATTCTTTTATAGCTAACGGCTCAATGGAAAAACTTATGGAAGCACTCGATTTGTTTAGTAGCAATTTAAGCATAGAAGAATTTAAACAAAAATGGCTAAATTTAACAATAAATTTAGAGCCAAGCAATAAAACCATAGAGCAAATTGTAAGAGAAGATCTTAAGGCTAAAGAGGAGCAAAAACCTCGCACTCCCATACAAAGCGAAAGTCAAAACAAAGAAACTTACAAAGATGATAATGTAAGAAACGAGCTTGTAAAAAAACTATTAGAAGGTAAATTTAGCACAAGCGATGAGTTAGAACTTCTTTTTGGTATGAAATTTAGTGATGATAACACAGGAGAATTTAATAAAATTCTTTCTTTAAATTCTACACCAAAAAGTATAGATATTAAAGCTTAAAACATTAAAAACTTTGATTTAAATACAATCAAGTAAAAAGATTTTTATAGATTTGTGCTTCTTTAGCCTTTAAAACTCTTTGTTTATCCAAGTAGAAAAGCTCTTCGGCATTGTCTTTGAGTTTTTGCAAGGAATTTATATCCTTAAATTTTCTAACTCTAAATCCTATTATTTTTCCATTTG
>NZ_JAEQBS010000027.1:0-1886 GCF_017846535.1 Campylobacter sp. JH32 | reverse complement strand
TCTTTTATATTTGAGAGGGTAAGTTCATTATAACCTTCTTCATTAACACCTATGGTTTTAGAAGAAAGGGAGGTTTGATGATCATTAAAAGGAAGATTAACTAAACTTGGATTGGTCCCATTATACAAACTAGAGCTCACATAAGGTTTATCTATATCATCATCTAAAAAAGAAATAATCACTTCATCTCCTATTCTTGGAGTATGAAAAAAACCTGAATGATTGCTTGCTATACTGGATGCGACTCTTAAAAAAGGAGTGTGATGGTAAGATTTGTAAGTATTGCTTGATAAATTAGAAGAATTTGTATCTATATCATTTGTAATAAAAGTATTATTATCTAATTCTTCTTGATTGGCATAAAGATTAATCCTTACCTTAACCCTTCCATGCTCATCAGTATAAATAGTATTTCTCTCACTTTCTATATCCTTACTCTCTCCTATAACAATACCTTGAGTGCTATTAGGAGCTTTAGGTTTAGCTTTAAAACTTGGAGTAAAGATAATATTCTTTTTTAATAAAGTTAAAGTATTAGAATAAGATTTACTTAAATTTAAATCTTTTAAATTTAAATGATCATTAGTATTAATAGAATTAGCTAAGATGGCATCATCAATTAAGATTTGAGTATTAGCAATAATAATAAAGTCTTTAAGCAAAGAAGCTTTATCTTGTTTTTCTTCATCTTGATTTTTTATTTCTTCTTGATGATTAAACTCCTTATAATTTAAAGTGATAAAATCTCCTAGGCTAAGATGATAAATATTACTTTTTGCTAGTAAGCTTTCATTTAATACTAAGGCTCTTTTTTCTTTAAGAGAAGGCTTAGTCTTTAAATCAATGCTTTTTGTAAAAGAATATTCACTCTCATAAAAATGTTCATTATAATAAGCTTTGTTATTAAGTTCTTGTTCATAAGGAACTTTACTAGAGTGTAAAGATAAAAGATTTAAAGGAGTATTGGCATTAATACTAGAATGTGTAAAAGAATTAGTTCTTAAGTTTTGCTCTTTATAAATAGAAGAAATACAAGCTTGATTTAAAATATTATTAACATTAGGATTATACTCAATTTCTTTATTTTTTACATTTTTATATACATCACAAAAATAAATAGTGTTCTCATCTTCATAAAAAAAGATTCCATTATTATGGCTTAATCTTGTAATAAAGTCTAAATCACTTTCATTGTATTGAGAGATGAGTTCTTGTTCTTCATAATTAAAATGTATATTAGAATAATCAATTTCTTTATGTAAGATATCTTGATAAAAACCAAGGGTTTGTTTAATCACTTCTATAATATTAGTATGAGTATAAATACGATTGGCTTTATTTAAAGAAAGTCTTATCAAGACTGATTGAAGCTTAAAAGAAAAAAAATGCTTGTATTTTATTTGCTTAGTATTTGAAGTGCTATCATTAATATTTAAAGCACTTTCATGATTAATACCTAGATATTTTATATAAGTGATAATTCCCTTATAGTTTTTTACTTCATTGTTATCAAAGTTTAAGGTATTATTCTCATAAGGATTATGGATACTTAAAATAGCTTCTTGATCGATTAAAACATTAGGATGAAAATTAAAAGTTGTAGGGGTGCTTGGATGAGATGAAGCATTGGTTAAAGTATTTAAAGAAAATAAATCTTGTTCTAAACTTTCAAAAAAGCCTTCACATTCTATAGAAAAAAGCTCTTCAAGACTTTCTTTGATAAGGGCTTTAGTGATTTTAAAGGGTAGGGGATTTGAAGTAGAATTTAAAATATCAAGACTCATATAAGAATTAAGGGACATTGATGATCCTTTTGGGTTTGTTGATGATTAATAGCTATAAGCTTATGTGATTTATTTTAGCATAAAGTGGGTAAAATAAAGTTT
>NZ_JAEQBS010000026.1:0-2382 GCF_017846535.1 Campylobacter sp. JH32 | reverse complement strand
AAATACAATACAAGAATATAAAATAGACAATACATACTCTTGGCTTGACATAGGTATGTTTGCTAAATACAAAAGAAAAATGATATGCTATGATATTCAAAAATATAAAGAATTACAAGAAAAAAGAGGCTACTAATGTATGAAAAACAAGCCAAATATATGAAACTTTATAAATATGCTAGAATGTGCTGGGCTAGTTATTCTACAGGTTTAAATGAGGGTATGTTTGGAAAAGAAGATAAAAAATGGGGGTTGAAAAATCAAACACAATATTATACAAAACAGGATATAGAAATGTTAAAAGAAAATAACATTAATTCTCCCACATACTTCCAAGCCATAACCCAAAGTTCTATGCTTGTGTTTGATACTTATAATATTAGTTTTGATGAAGATAATGCTAATGAATTTATAAATCGCTATGAAGTATTAGCCTTTATTCAAGATGATGATACAAGCTTTTCTGCTACGCTTTTTAAAGATACTAAAGATAATGAATTAATTCTTGCATTTAGAGGTATAGATATTTTTCAATTTAGTTTTTCTTTTTGGGATAGTATAAAAGCCGGTGCACAAATTTTCAGATCTCAAGTTCCTCTGGAATATTATTTGCAATTATTAAAATTTTACGATGATAAAGTCAGGCATTTTTTAGGTAATGATAAACTTATTGTTACTGGACATTGTTTTGGTGGATATTTGGCACAGCTTTTTGTTTTGTCTTTTCCACAAAGTGTTAAAGCTTTATACACCTATAATGCCATGGGAGTATATGAAAATGAATATACAAAATATACAAATTATATAGGAAATAAATTTGATGATGGAATTGAAATTTTGGGATACAATTTTAATATCTTTGATGCTAATCTAAAAAATATTAAGCTGATTCCAATAACACAAGAGCTTAAAAATAATATTATTTTAAAAGATAATTCTATAGCTTTTAAGGAAGATACTCCTTATGAGGTTAAAGAATTGTTTCCCAACAATATAAAGAGTCAAAAAAATACAACTCAGCTTTATTTACAAATACAAAACGCTCCTTTGGATTTTAGTGTGATATTCAAAGAATTAGATTATAATAGCGTTTATACACTAACTCCAATCCAAGCGCGAGGATTTAAAAACTTAATAGAAAATTTATTAAAAGGGAATGAAGAATTTTCAAAGCTGCTAAATGCAGAAATTTACAAAATATACACCATTGATTTAGATGACTCTGAAGAAATATTTCAAAAGTTTGGAACGCATATAAAGCCTAATGAAATTATAGCTTTGAAATTAGATTATTTTAAGTTGCAACTTAATTTTAAATTTGATGGTTCAAAAAAATCTGCAGAAAGTGTTTTTGGTTTTGCTAAAAAAGCCACTATTTTAAAATGGATTCTTGTTTTAATTTCTATAGAAGATATATGTGAAGAATTGTTAAAACAATCTAGAATTAAAGATGATGAGCCGTCATTACATTTTTTTTATGGATGGGAAGAATTTTTTAGAGATTTTCAGGGATATTAATGTTAAATACTTTTCTTTATGAACTAAACTATCATCATACGAAAAAAACAAAAAGTCTTGTTAGTGCTATTTTTAATCTAATGCAAAAAGATAAGAATTTTTATATAAAACATTTAGATTTAAAAGATATAGATGAGATTAATATCGAATCTGATATTTCACTTTTAAGAGCTCTTTATGTTTGCAAAGAATATGTATTTTATAAAGAAAATAATGAAACTTTTTTAAATAGCAGTGTTATAGGCTATAATTCTACTTTCACAAAAATCTTCATCCTAGATAAAGAAAAGCTCAATGATACCTATCTTGATGCTAGAAAAAGGCTTTATAAATCTATCAATACTTTAAAAGAAAAAAGAAATGAAAAAATAAAAGATATCCAAGCCTATTTAGATAAAGAAATTTCCTTACAAGATAATCTAAATAATCAAAGCTTTAATACTAAGGAAAATGATGTTAATTTAATTTTAAACGAAGTATTTAACATAGAGCAATTTTATGATAAAAATACCAATACCATAGTATTAAAGACAAATAATATAAAAATCATATTCTTAGATAAAGTAAATTTACAAGATTTGCAAGATAATTCTAACAATACTTCTTTCATCTCTATGTCAAATTTGATCCATATTTATGATAATCATTGTGATATTTTTGCAAAAGATAGAAGTGTTTTGGATATAAAGGACATAGAAGAAAAATATCAAATAGATTTTAAAAGTTTAGATATAAAAATCTTCCTAAACTCCACTCTCCTTACAGGCTCAAATGAACTTCCTAACAATCCTTTTTACTTTGGAGAATTAGATCAAGATAATACTATAAAACAAGATACACCTAGTTATTATTTTTCTCCTAAAG
>NZ_JAEQBS010000025.1:0-2551 GCF_017846535.1 Campylobacter sp. JH32 | reverse complement strand
ACAAAAACTATAAATTTTAAAACAATATTTAAAAAATTTACTTTGTTTCTTTTACCTGCATATCTTTTATTATTCTTAGTAGGAGGATGTTCTTATAAATATATGGATCCGCAGTATTATGAGTTTAGGAGCTTGTGTAAAGATATAGATAATAAAGTAATAATTTACAATAAAGCTTATTGGGAATTGTATAGCGATTTTACAAAAAAAAAGCCTTCTATAGAAAAACGAGTTAAGGATGATGGTTATGAATATTTTTATTATGAAAAACTTAATGAAACATTTACTTATTATGATATAAAAGATACGATAAAATCCGAGAAACGAAATGGCAATATTATAACCATAGTATATGATAAAAAATATAAAAAAATGCCCAAGCCTTTTGCTACATATATAAGATATAAATATGAAAATGATGGTGTATTCTTAAGAGGCGATGAGGGCTCTGGATTATATTTTAGATATGAAGAAGTATTCACTTGTAGCTATTTTGATAATTTTAAGTAAGGATATAAATGAGCAAAAACATTAAAACACAAGAAGCTAAATTAGATTTAATTACTAAATTTTTAGACTATGCTAATGTCGCAGATGCTAGTTATGCTTTATTAGATCCAGTTTTTACAGGTGTTATTATTGATAATCAAGGAAAGGAATTAGAAAAAGATTTAGATACCCAAAGACTAGGTGATAAACATAATAATCAAAATTCTACCTATGCAAGAGCTATACAAGCTCGTTTTGAACAAAATAAAATAGTTAAAATAGAACCTAAATATTGTATTTCTCTTATAAATACTTGTTTTGATAGTAAAGAAATAACATTGGATAATGATATTAGTAGGGTAGGGTTAAATGATGCACTGAGTAAAAGAACTATTGATTTTGTAAATAGATTTAAACTTTTAAAACATCAGCCCGACACTACAAGTGGCTTTAGTGCTACTTTGTTTTATGATAAAGAAAAAGATAAATTTGTGGTAGGATTTAGGGGAACTGAAACTGATAATTTTATTAGCTCGATTCAAGATATAGTTCAAGACATAACTCTATCCCTCAATGGCAATATCCAATCTTCTTCTCTTTTAGAATTTTTAGAACAAGTAAATAAAATAATCAAAAACAAACACAAAAGAATTATATTTGTAGGACATTCATTGGGTGAGATTTGGGGGATGCAATGAAAATATTAAAAATACTTTATATTTGCTGGATTATATTTTTTATCTTTGCTTGGATAATATCACCTTTAATTGGGCATAATCCAGATAGATTTAAGGAATTTCTCATAGTGATTGGATGGATAATTTTGCCTCCAATAGTGAACAATCTATGGTTATTTTTAATAACAAGAATTAAAAAATATTTGATAAGGTTTTTTCTATTATTGTTATATTGTCCATTGGCAATTTTATTGTATCTTATATTTGATTAAAAGGAAAAAGTATGAAGCAACAAATCAAGAATCTTAGAGACTATGCTGAGTTAGCTTGGGCAAGCTATTTCAACCTTATCTATATTGATGGACAAAAAACTAATGATTTCACAATAGGAACAGAAAGAATCTTAAAAGATGGAGAAAATATAGAAAAATTTGAATATTATAAAGCATTGTCTAAAGACTATAAAGATTATTTTATTTATGATGATTCGTTAGCTTTTTATCCAAAACTCAATGGTGAATTTAGAGAAATCCAAACACAAAATTTTGCAAAACGCTATACAATCAAATTTCACCAACCCAATACTTTTAGTGGTTTTTCTGCTACACTTTTTTATGACATTCAAAAAGATGAGTATATTGTTAGTTTTCGAGGAACAGAAGGAATTGTAAGTATGGATGCATTTGCCGATATAGGACTTACTTTTGGTAAAGGAGATTTTCAAGCTAATGCCTTAAAACAATTTTTATTAGATATAGCACCTATTCTAAATAATATAGATTCTAGTAAAATTACCTTTGTAGGACATTCTTTGGGTGGATATTTAGCTGTTGTTGCAATGCAGCTTTGTGATACAATCGATAGAACACTTTGTACAGATTTTAATCAAATAAAATTTAGTGCTTCAAAAGTTTATACTTTTAATTCTCCTACCATAGATGGAATAGATAATATGCTAATGAGATTCTTAGCTAATTTGCTTGGAAATAATATTGTGGAGCAAATTTTAAATCCAGAAAAGATTGTTTGTGTATTTGATAATGGTAAAATTGAAATCATTGCTTCAGCTCAATATGGTGCAAGCAATGCTTTAGGTATATATACAGGGAAAAATGATCACTCTATAAAACCTCTTGTTAATACTCTCTATTTTTATTCCTATCTTTTAGAATTAGATGCTAACTATAACAAAGTCAAAGATAAAAGCCTTAGTGAGTGTATAGAGTATCTTAATCATTTTATGAAAAATATTCAAATTTATACAGAAACTTTTGTGTTAAAAAATAATGCTATTAATAATAAAAATTTCGCTCTTAAAAATGGACTTCTTGGACTTTTTAGAAGTTCTCCAGAAAAAATCAATCATTTTGAATACTTTCTTTCAT
>NZ_JAEQBS010000024.1:0-2728 GCF_017846535.1 Campylobacter sp. JH32 | reverse complement strand
TCAAAAACAACAATATGCTGATGATTTTTATTTTGCAATAAAGCTTTAAATAAAATTCCATTTCCAAAACCATAAAAATACAATACAGGATAAAGTAGATATTTATCATTATAAGTATTTAGCATAGAGTTTAATTCATCAATAACATTTTCATAAAGAAAAGTATTATCACTTGTATCTTTTAAATTGATATCTAGATTATCTTTACCTAAGATAAGTTCAAATTTACTTGATTTAATTTCTTTTAAACTTTCTTTTAAAAGAATATTACTTAAAGCCTCAATGTTTTTGTTAAAGAGTTCTTTTTGAGTAGGGGTGAAGATCATTGGAAATCCTAATTATTTTTTGATTATATCGTCAAAATTCCAATTTTCTAAACTTTTTTCTATGGTTTTGTTTTGAGCATCAAGGTATCCTAAACCTTGGATAAACCAATTGTGTTGTATTTTTAAAAAGTCTATTAAATTTTCTTTTTGCTTATTTGTGTTTAAAACTTCAAATTTTAAAATTTCGCATTCATTATGAAAATAAATAGCTTGACAAAGTTCATTAAAAAGCTTGAGTTTTTTAAATTCTTTAAAAAGATTTAAAAGATCATTTTTGATTTTTTCAAGAGTTTGAAAATTCTTGTCATTTTTTTCTAAAGTGTATCTAAGCTTTTGAAGCTGAGTTTGAGTTTTTTTTATAAATTCTTTGGATTCTAAAATGCTTTTTTGGAGATATTTTTTTGTTTTTTCTAATTTTTCTTTGGCTAGTTTTTTATCTAGAAATTTTGGAAAATCAAAAGGTTTATTTAAATCTTTATCAAGTAAATTCTCACAAGCCCATAGAAAAGGTTTTTCTATGGTTCCTTCTATCCTTGCTCCACCTTCGGTGCAGTTGTAGGTGGTGATATTGAGTTTTTCTTTTGCCCAAAATATATCTTTTTCAAAAGCTTGACGAAACAAATTCCAAGTAAGTTGTGTTCTTACTTTGCCTTTTCCCCCATAAGCTAGTGTATATTTTTCTCCTCTGATTTCTTCACCTTGGCTTCCATGTATATGCTCTTTAGGATGTGAACTTCCATCCTCGCCATAAGCTAGATCTTGTCCTATAAAAATGATATTTTCAAATCTTAAAGCTCCTGCTAGTTCATAGATCATATTGGAAACACTGTGTCCTACTCCAAGATATCCATATTCATCAAGTTTTAAACTAGCTGCAAAATTTAAAGGGCGATGTACAAGCATATAAGTTCTTTGATCTTTTTCTAAAAAATCTAATACTTCTTTGTGAACCACAGAAGCAAGTATGAAAAGTATGCCTTTGTTAAAATCGCCAAAATCATTATCAAAACATTTAGAAACTATATCATCACGCTCTAGCATGCAAACATAATCAGGCTTTATACCGTATTTTCCAAGGATAACATAAGCACTATCTGCACAAAAAATCGTAGCTTTATTAGCATACTTTTTTAATAAAGGAAGTTGTTTTATAAGACTTGGTCCTGTAGAAACAATGATAGCATTTTTAACCTTAGCTCTTCTTTCTTTGAGAAATTCTTGAAAAATTCCATGATTTAACATTTTAGGGAGATTATCTAGGGTATGTTTGATTCCAACTAAAGAATCATGTGGATCATTACCTTTGTTTAAAACGATAAATCGTATCATTTCTATCAGTTGAGTATTTATATTTTGTATTTGAGTGCTGTAAAATTGTTGATAAAAATCATTATGGATAAAAAGATTAAAAATTTTTACACTTTTTTGAATGATTTCATAAGTAAAAAGTGTGGTGAGTTGTGCTGTATTAATATTTGGAGTATAAAAAAGTATTAGTTGTTCTTTTTTTAATTCTTCGCTAAAATCAAATAAATGAAAAGCTAAAGTTAAAATTTCAAGATTGTCTTCAAAAATGATAATGTGTTTATGTTGTTTGTTTTTACATAAAGTTTTATAAAACATTCCATTTCCAAAGCCATAAAAAAACAAAACAGGATATTTGTTATATTCGGTTTTAAACAGAGTAAGGTTTTCTAAAAGCTCTTTATTGGGATTTTCATAAAGAAAAATATCATCTTTTTTAAAATTTATTCCATTTTCATCTTGGATAAGTGCAAAAGTTAAGTATTTAAGTGATCTCAGTGTACAAGCTAAAAACTCATCGACCTCAAACAAAGCTTGAGTATTTTTTAAAAAAAGCTCTTCTCTCACCTTCTCACCCTTTCCATCCATTTATCTAATTTTCTTTCTTTAAGTTTTTCTTCTAAAGGAAGTATATTTTTTATCAAAGCATTTTCTTGTGCTTTAATATGTCCATAAACTAATTCCATAAATTCTAAATGTTCTTTTATCCAAAGAATGCTTTTATTAAAAGCATCTTCTTTGGTTTTAGGATTTAAGACATAAATTCTAGCAAGATTAAGTTCAAATTGAGTTAGTAAGGGACCTAAAATTTGTATCAAATCTTTTTGAGTATTGTAAAGTTCATCTATTTGAGTTTTGGTTTTATCTATATCTTGAATAATTTCTTGAATAAAAATTTCATTTTTTTGAGAATTTTGTAAACTCGTAAAAGAATTTTTTATTTTATCATAAACTTTAATAAAATTATCGTTAAAATCTCTACAATGTTTAATACTTTGATAAACTTTATAATAAGCCTTAAGTAAAAACTCATTTTGTTTATTTAAACTTAAAGGTTCTAATTTTTCAAAAGGTTTATTTAAATCTTTATCAAGCAA
>NZ_JAEQBS010000023.1:0-2980 GCF_017846535.1 Campylobacter sp. JH32 | reverse complement strand
ATGAAAGAAAGTATTCAAAATGATTGATTTTTTCTGGAGAACTTCTAAAAAGTCCAAGAAGTCCATTTTTAAGAGCGAAATTTTTATTATTAATAGCATTATTTTTTAACACAAAAGTTTCTGTATATATTTGAATATTTTTCATAAAATGATTAAGATACTCTATACATTCACTAAAACTTTTATCTTTGACTTTGTTATGGTTAGCATCTAATTCTAAAAGATAGGAGTAGAAGTAAAGAGTTTGAGTTAGGGGGATTATGGAGTGAGAATCTTTACCCGTATAGATAGACAGTCTATTGTGTGAGCCATATTGAGCAGAAGCGATGATATTTATACCACCGCTGTCATAGACACAATATACTTTTTGAGGATTTAAGACTTGCTCCATAATATTTTTATCTAATAATGCTGCCAAAGCCCGCATTAGCATATTATCAATCTCATCAATAGCAGGAGAATTAAAAGTATAGACTTGCGATGCCATAAATTTGATTGCATTAAATTGTGTATTTAAGCTCCTATCAATAGTATCGCAAAATTGCATTGCTATAACTGCTAAATATCCGCCTAAAGAATGCCCTATAAAAATAATATTATTTGAATCTACTTTGTTTAAAATAGGTGCTATGTCTAATAAAAATTGCTTTAAAGCATTAAGTTGAAAATCGCCCTTACCAAAGGTAAGCCCTATATCCGCCAAAGTATCCATACTCCAAAGTCCCTCTGTCCCCCTAAACCCTACTACAAACTTATCTTTTTCTTTATCATAAAACAAAGTAGCACTAAAGCCAGAAGCCGTATTTGGTTGGTGGAATTTAATCTCATATTTTTTAGCAAAGTTTTTAGCTTGAATCTCCCCAAATTCTCCATTAAGTGTCGGATATAGTGCAATGGAATCATCATAAATAAAATAATCTTTATATTTTTTAGATAAGGTCTTTGTATATTCTAAATTTTCTATATTGTCTTTATCTTTAGGGAATCTATTTTGCCCTATTTTATAACTATCCATTTCTCGCTCATCGTTATTGATATACATAAAGTTAAAATAACTTGCTTGGGCCAACTCGGCATAGTCTCTTAGATTGTTGATTAATTCTTTCATTTAGTCTCCTAAAGTTAATTTAGCACCAAAAACAGAGCAAATGCCAAAGGGTAATATAAAAACAATATTAAAAAATTCCTTAAATATTTTTTAATTCTTGTTATTCCAAAAAGCCATAGATTGGCTATCATTAGTGGAAAGACTATCCAACCAAGCATTATAAAAAACTCCTCAACCCTATTTGGATTATGTCCAACAATAGGAGATATAAACCAACCTACAACACATAATATAATCCAACAAATATAAAGTATTTTTAGAATCCGCATTCTGTTTCCCTAAACCACACCACGAAACCATCTTTGTGTGTATCATAGAACAAAGCAGCAGAAAAGCCACTTGTAGTGTTAGGCTGATGAAATTGAACCTCATATCTTTGAATGAAATTTTTAGTCTGTAATTCTCCAAATTCTCCGTTGAGTTCACCTTTACTAATAAAACTATATTTTTGTCCGACCTTTTCTTTTTTTCCAGCTATTTTGCCATTATAGCTTAAGTTTAAAAGCTCATTTAAGGTAATAATAGTTTCATTTTCTTGCAATATACAATCTTCTAAATCAAAATAAAAATAACTAGCTTGTGCAAGTTCTGCATAATCTTTTAATTCATTGATTTTTTCTTGCAAAATTATCCTTTATTTAAATAATGACAAAAAAATATATAATGTAACATAAAAACTATTATGATAATAAAACATGTAATATAATATCGAAGCTATAGGATAATAAAGTAACAATAGCAATGCTATATACAAAAACTTTATTTCACAAAGAGAAAAAAAGCGATAAAGCATTAATAGAATTAAAGGAAAAATAATCCAACCTAGCATTACAAAAAATTCATACACTCTATTTGGATTATGCCCTACAGCAGGAGAAATAACAAACCCACTTATACAAAATACTACCCAAACAATATAAAACTTACGAAATGCACCCATTTATTTTCCTTTTTAATATTTTTAATAAAATTATTCTACTTTTTTAAAAATTAAAATATAGCTATATTAGGAAAATTCCAACCATAAACACTAGGGGAATTAAAAGTATAAACTTCATTAGGGCTAAAAGATAATTTGTCTTTATATTTAATATCGCAATATATCAAAGCCATTTGAGCTAAATACCCACCCAATGAATGTCCTACAAATATAATTCTTTTGTGTTTATTTTTGATTATTTTATTTACTTGTTCTAAAAATTCTAAAAGAGAAGAAGATTGGATATTGCCATTGAGGGATAGAGTTATGTCTTGAACTATATCTTGAATCGAGCTAATAAAATTATCAGTTTCAGTTCCCCTAAATCCTACTATAAATTCATCTTTTTCTTTATCATAAAACAAAGTAGCACTAAAGCCACTTGTAGTGTTAGGCTGATGAAATTGAACCTCATATCTTTGAATGAAATTTTTAGTCTGTAATTCTCCAAATTCTCCATTTAGTTTATCAAAATTTGTCTTTTCATCAAAGAAATTTAACATTTTTGATTGCCAAGCATCATCTTGTCTTAAATCAATCAATACTTCTTTATCTTTATGTTTTTGATTGACAACATGTTCTAAATTTACCTTTATTTCTCTATAGCCTCTAAGAGAATTTTCTTCTTGAATTTTTTCTTGATTAAAATCTAACTCAAATATATTTCTAGTATTTAAAAAATCAAAATAAAAATAACTAGCCCAGCACATTCTAGCATATTTATAAAGTTTCATATATTTGGCTTGTTTTTCATACATTAGTAGCTTCTTTTTTCTTGTAATTCTTTATATTTTTGAATATCATAGCATATCATTTTTCTTTTGTATTTAGCAAACATACCTATGTCAAGCCAAGAGTATGTATTGTCTATTTTATATTCTTGTATTGTATTT
>NZ_JAEQBS010000022.1:0-3372 GCF_017846535.1 Campylobacter sp. JH32 | reverse complement strand
CTAAAGATACCATAGTAGGATTAAGCAATACCTTAAATGTAGGAGTAGATAATAAAGTAAGAGTGGCTAAAAACTCTCATGAATTTGTAGGAGAAAACAAAGATATAGAAATAGGTGCTAATCAAAATACTATTATCCATAAGGACGAGATAAGGAATGTGAAGGGAGAAAATAAATTATTAATAGAAAAGTCTTTAACCCAAACAATAGAAAAAGAATTTTTCCTTAATGTTCATCAAAATTTATCCGCCCACATACAAGATAATACATCCTTAAAGTCCAATTCCATGCAGACAAAGGTAGAGGAACAATATTCTTTAGAATCAGATAATTCAACTTTTGACTTTCAAACAGATTGTGAAGTAAAGGCAGGCAATCAAATCCTCCACCAAGTAGGCGATACTCAAATTGTTACTAAGGGAGATTGTGTTATTATTAAAGCAGGTGGAGTTGAAGTAGTGATAGATTCTAATGGACTTGTGGTTAGAGGTGGAGAAATTAGGGCAGAATGATAACTCGGAGATAAAAATGAGCCAAACAAACAATAACACAGAAATCAAAGAACAAGACACTCAAGATGAAATCATTTTTGAAGAAAAGAAATATATACCTGCATTTTTATTTTGCGGGATAATATACACTGGATTTTTGTGTTTTTTTCTTTATTGGCTCCCTAGGGCATTTGACAATACTAAGAATTTTAAATGGTTTGTGGTTTTTATTATATATCTTTATGTATTATATATATATATAAGTCTTGTTTATAAAACAGTAAATTTTAAAAGAATTTATATCACAAAAGAAAAACTTGTGATTGAATTCTATTTTAGGAATGATTTAATTTTTCCTTTAGGAACTTTTTTTGTGTATTCTTATAACCCATCGCGTGCTTTGGTGGGAGATATAGTTATACAAACTCTCAAAGGTAAAAGATACTACATTAAAAATCTTATCAAGCATGAAATAGAACTAAAAAATGATTTTTATGCAAAAGTTAATGCCATTATAAAGCCCCATGTAATGCCTTATTTGTTAAGCTTAGGTGATGAAGAATTTGAAAAAATCATTTCATTTGTAACCGGTTTTCATAAAATTGATACCACTTTCCTTAAAGAAGCAATGGAACTCAGAAAAGAGAAAAAAGATGAATGAAAATATTTATGGAAGTTTAGAGTTTTATTCTAAAGAAACTCAAAGCACTCCTAGTGATAAAAGGGATTTAGGAGTATTTGGAGATGTTGCTCCTTACGGACTAGGCATTGCAGGAGGTTTTGCTACTGAGGCTTTTGAAAAAGGGATAAAAAGTTTAGATATAAAAGCTGATTCTTTGTTTTGGAAAACCATGCGTCATAAAATAACAGTAGTGAATTTTGGAATATTGAATTTTTTTCTGTCTAAAGCAGAGGGAAAATCCAATGTAAGGGCTTTGACTGAAACAAGCGTTGGTGTTGGTATCAGTATATTTATAGATGAAACTCCATTAAGTAAATATAGTGAATATGTCGCCAAGCAAACCTTAACTCAAACTAGCAGGGTTGCTTCTAATGCTGCAACTAAGATAGCTAGCTCAAGAGTAGCATCTAATATCGCAGCTAGAGCTGGCGTATCCATACTTTCTCGTATTGCCGCAGGTGCAGCAACTGGAGCAGCTATAGGCTCGAGTTTTCCTATTGTTGGGACAATAGTGGGTGCAGTAGCGGGAACACTTGTAGCAGGTTTTTTTAATGACTTAATTTTTGGCGATGAAGATGAGGAATTAAAAAAACAAGAAGCCAAAGAGAAATATTTAGAGGAAAAATTAGATGAAAAAATGCACAAAATCATCAATTATCTCATCACTCATCAATATATAGAATTAAGAGTGTTAAATGAAGATGAAGCAGAAAAGCTTTGTAAAGAAATAAGTGATATTAATAGTGCTTATTTTAAAACCATTCTTTTGATGCTAAGTTTTCCTTATTATTTAGATAAAGATGAGCAAAGTTATAAAAAAACTCAAGAAAAAAATCCAACTATAATCAGAATACAACCCATAGCTAATGCCTTAAATATAAAAATAGAAATCAATGAATGCTTTCTTGCTAAGAATGGAGAAGCTTTAAAAAATAAGGAAATTTATGTTTATAATCATCGCTTTAATAGAGTGGTGGCAAAGGCTATGAGTGATGATGAGGGTAAAATAGTATTTGAAAATGTTTATGTGGGTAAAGAGAGCACTATAGATAAAATAAGCTTTATTATAGACAGAGAAAATTTCAATGAAGACAATTTTTATGAAAGTGTTTTAAAATACGCTCCAATGTTTAATATACAAAAAAAGCATAAACAAAAAGGGCAAGCTTTTATTGATAAAATGTTTTTTAGTTTCACTTATGCACAAGGAATAATGCAAGATAATGAGGTGTTAAAACTAGAAGCTTTGAAAAATAATTTTAATATCGTTTTTGATTATGAGGTAAGAAAACAAGAAGAATCCTATAAAAATTATATCATTTTATCTTATTTGGTTTTTGATGTTAAAGAAGATATAGAAGAATATATACGCCATACTACTATAGAAAATAGAGCTTTTCGTGGATTAGAATTGTTAGGTCGTGGATGGAAAAATCAATACAGCATCAAAGACGAGTGGAGAGATAAGGGTGTGGTGTTTTTTGCTTATTTTAATTCTCAAAAATTTACCCCTTATAAAAAAATGGCTTTTATTGACAAGCCTATAGTTATTTTAGATATAGAAAAATTTGATAAAGAAGATATATTAAAAGATATAAAATTCCATTTTAAAACTCTTACTAAAGCCTATAAAATTTTTGTAATAGATTTAGATGCTAATACTCAAATACAAGAAAAAAAATCCATTGTCAATAATATAAAAAAGAATACCCAAAACTTAGAACTGCTTTATCTGCAACTTAAACTTTTTGATGATAAAGATGCTAATAAATGCAAGGTGCAATACTTTCACAATGAAAACAAATATGCCAATAAAGAAATGAAATTAATAGAATACTGCAAAAAGCAATTTAACGCACTTAATAATAAAGATAATCCTATTTATAAAAATAAAAACTCGTTTGATATGGAAGTGCCTTTTGTAAGTATTTCTTTTGGGTCTTTGATTTATGATAAAGAAAGACTAGCTAAAAAAGGAGTTAGGCAAATTTTTGGAGTGCGTTTAGCAGAATCTTGCAGGCGATATTTTTATGAGAAATGATTTGATTTTAGATAATTAAAGAATATACTACAAACTTTATTTTACCCACTTTATGCTAAAATAAATCACATAAGCTTATAGCTATTAATCATCAACAAACCCAAAAGGATCATCAATGTCCCTTAATTCTTATATGAGTCTTGATATTTTAAATTCTA
>NZ_JAEQBS010000021.1:0-4172 GCF_017846535.1 Campylobacter sp. JH32 | reverse complement strand
ATTATTTTTTATTTTAATATGATGAATTATCTTGTTATATCTTTTTGAGATATTGTTTTTGTAGGATTTTCAAAGGTATTAAGTTTATTATGAAAATCAATGAAATTTAATTGTTTTTTGACTTCATCAAGCCCTTTATTTAAAAAAATGTCATTGAAATCACTTATTCCTTGTTCTGCTTCTTGATTGCTGATTTTTGGAATAATAACTTTAATATCTGAAAATTTTTGTTGAATTTCTTTTGCAGTTTCCACCCCGACATTAGAAAGACCTTTTAATTCTCTTTTTTTATCATTATCGGCTATTAAGGTAATAGGAGTGTTTTGAAATTTGTTTTTTAGGGTTTCAACGATTTTTGATAAGTTTCCAGCATCTATACCCATTATTACAGGCTTATTGAGTGCTTTGTATATAGTTGCAGCAGTAGCAAAGCCTTCTGCTATGATAAATTCTTTGCAATATTCTAGGTTTTTTGCACCTATTAGGTGAAAACATCCAGATTTTTTTGCAGAATATTCAATGCCTTGCTCTTTTTCTTCTTTAGTTTTAATTACACCAATAATTTTATCACCATTTGGGAATATTCTTTGCACAGACCATAATTTGCCATTTTCATCTTTTAAGGGAATAAGTAAAGAACCTTTGTTATCCTGCTTAAGATAAAAGTTTTCACTAAAACCTTTTTTCTTTAAATAAGGATGATTTGAATGAGCCCAATTAGCTTGATTATATTCTTCTTCAATTTTTAATGCTGTTTTTTGCTGAAGCTCTAAAATGTCTTGTTTCGTATTATTGCTTGTAGAATTATGTAATCTTTTTTGACTAGGAGTTTGATAACTTACAATGTTTTGTTTTGCATTTTCTAAAGGCATTTTCCAATTTTCTTTAATACCTGTTTTAAAATTTTGAATAAAACCAGCAGGGTATTTATCTAAAAATCCACTATAAGCTCCACTCATTTCTCTGCCTTTATCTGTTGTTGTTTTTACTCTGTGGATTTTGCCATCCATGATAGGTGAACCATCAATAATTAAACCTTGATTTTCTAAAGCAGATTTAAAAGTAGTTAAAACTTCATTTTCATCAAATGAAAATTCTTTATTTTGGTACGGATAAAACCATTGTGAGAAAATATTTTTATCTAAGCTTTTTGGAGCAAACCATTTTTTTTCTTTATCATCCCACATTGCCCCTAATGATTTTACTTTTTCTTTGTCTTTAAATGGAACATAAAGATAAATTCTTTTTTGTGGCATCGTATATCCTTTTAGTTTCCTTTAATATTATTATTGCTATAATTGCAATTAAATTCAAAGGGCTTCCTAGTAGCCCACTTTTTTTATATTAACAATATTCCAAAATTTCTTCGTTAAATGTTTTAATTAAATCACTTAAGAATAAATCTATTTTTTGTGGATTTAATCCTATATGAGTGTTTTCTATTTTTGTCGTTAATCTTGGATAATGTTTGCCATTTTTTTCTGTAGTTTTTAAAATATTTTCCCAATGATAACTTCTATTTCTTAGATTTTGTAATAAGCTAAGAACAATATCAACCTTATGCGTATTTCTAAAGCGTAATTTTATACCATTTTCAAAAAAGAAATTTCTATTGTGTTGATTGTAGTTTCTAAAATTGATATTTTTTAAATCCATTATAGAGTTTTGTAATTTATTTTCTTTGATAAGATGAATAATAGCTCCTAAGCTCATACGAGAAAGATATTGATGATGAGATAAATTTCTATTTTTTTCTCTATTTTCAATTTCATCTTTAGCTTTTTTAATATTTTCATCATTAGAATTTTTTATCCAATTACTATCTTTCTCTGATAATTTATTATCTAGTTTATTTCTAAGAATAATTTCTAATGTAGCAATTTTTGGAGTGATTTTTCCTACAAATTTAAGGTTATCATAATGCTTTACAATATCATCATTATAGGAAGATAATCTCATTTGAGAAAACAGATCATTAAAATTTGTTAGATTATTCATTCTTTACCTTGATCGAGAATATGTTTTTTCGTTGCTAATTTCTTTATCTGGTAAAACTTTATTTAGTTTTTTTGAAAAATTCATTCATTTTTTCTTTTAACAATATTCATTTTTTAGTTATCTATTTAGCAAAATAAAAAACAATAATTAATTACCATTTTTATTTTTATTAATAAAAACGGATGAGAGAATATCAATATGTTCTAATAAACCTTTTTTGATTCGAGTTTCTGGAAATCTCATAGTATCTAATTGCACAATAAGCCCTTCTTTTCTAGCGTGTTTTACAGTAGGAACAAAATCGCTATCCGAAGTAATTAAAATGATTTTTTCCACTTGGTGTTTATTTGCTAAAGTTGCAATATCAAGTCCTATTTTCATATCTACACCTTTTTGTTTAATATCTATAACAAAATCTTCATTGCTTAGTTCGCTAACATCAATTTCACCTAATCTTACAGCAAAATACGGTTGCTTTCTTAGATGTTTTAATAATTCACTTCTAAATTTATAAGTTGTAGTTTTGCTTAAATTTTTAGATTTATCAGTTTTTTCTATAGGAGGCATAGGAACATTTTTATCTAACGGTTCGCAATCATAAATATAAACTTTATATAAATAGTCTTCACTTCTTCTAAGAGTTTCCCACACATAGTCTTTTAATCTTTTGGCTAATTCTGCGGCTTCCATTGTTTTAATGCTTTTGCGTGTATTGTATCCTTCAATAAAAAAGAAAGATCTACAAGAACAGCAGTCTTTTTTGGTTGAATTATAGAAAATTCTGTATCTTTATTGGACAAATCCATAATATGTAGTCCTATTTGCTAAATCTTGAAGGCAAAATGAGTCGTCATTTTAAAAATATTATGTAAAAAGACCCCTCTATGTGCTAATGATGCTGTAATTCTAACATAAAAACATTAATAAGAACTTACTTAGAGATAAGCAACTCATTTTCTTCTCCTTGTGAAAATTCTAATTCGATTAAGTCAAATAAACTTCGACCGTCATAATCTTTTTCATCTTCAATTTGTCTTTTCGTTTTTTGCAAGGATATTGTAACATTTTTAATTATTAATATTTAAAGTTCTTGCCTCTTTTAAAATCAATTTTCTTATATAAGTGCCATATTCACTTGCTAAATCTAAAACCATTAATTTTTTCAAAATTTCCATTTCTTGTTCATTAAGTCTGCAAACTACTAAATTATCTCTTCTTAGTTTTTGATCTACGGTTTTTCTTCCAGCTGATTTTTTATCAGCTTTACTATATGTTTTTTGAGAGCTTGTTTCAGAGTTTAAAGCTTCTGCTATTGTAAATGGTTTTTTTTCCATTATTATTTATCCTTTCTAATAAAATCTAAAAGTCTTTGATATTCATTGAAAAAGTTTGTATAACTTAATCTTGAAAGATTGTTTTCATTATAAAGTTCAGTAAAAGAAGCTCCACTACTCATAGAATTTTCAATTATCTTTGAAAATTTAAAGAAAAAAAGATTTAAATCTGTAAAATTGCTTTCAAGAGTTTCACAAATTTGCTTTTTTTCTTTCTCATCTCTATAGTCTGTAACTAAAATACAAACTTTACCATCATTACCTATTTCGTTTAAAGTTTCTAATGTTCTAAGTAAAGAATTATAATTACTCGTGCAAGGAACAATAATCTTATTGCTTTCTTTAATAATATCCAATACTCCTTTTTCTACAAATCCACCAAAATCATAAACGCAATTATCTATTTTTTTTGGAGTTGGTAAAATTTTTGCTTTTTCAGGATAAATTTTTTCTATAATAGAATTATCATTGCTTTGTAAAAAATATTCTAAATCTTTAGCAATTGAAAAAGCAAAAGGAGTCTTTCCAACACCACCTTTTTTATTTATAACAGATATTATCATTAAAAAACCTTTTTTATATTTTTGTATAATATTATATATTATTATTTATTAATAAATAATAAAAATAAATAATATTTATTTTTGTTTCTTTGATTTTTTAGTGATAGTTTTGTTTTATATTCTAAATAATCTTCTAAATGTGTAGGTAGCATGAAGTCAAAAAACAATTAAATTTCATTGATTTTCATAATAAACTTAATACCTTTGAAAATCCTACAAAAACAATATCTCAAAAAGATATAACAAGATAATTCATCATATTAAAATAAAAAATAAT
>NZ_JAEQBS010000020.1:0-4201 GCF_017846535.1 Campylobacter sp. JH32 | reverse complement strand
CTTGTAAAACAGATAAAGGCTTTGCTTTAAAAGTAAGCTTTACTCCTACTAAGTTTAAATTTGATCACAGCTTTGATCCTAAAGAGGGCTTAGGAGAACAAAGTAAAAATCAAATAGAGTTAAAAGAACCTATAATAAGACTTCATTATAAAAGTGATAGATTTCAAAAAGATAATTTACCTATCTATAATCTTTTAATCAATAATGAAAAAAAAGAACAAGATAAGGCTTTAAATGAATTTAATATAGATTTAAAAGATTTAAAAGATATAGAGGATCTAAATATTCTTAACCAATTCAAACAAGACTTTAGTAAAGATTATGAATTTAAAGAATTAAATCTTAGCTTTGATACTAATTTAATCAAACTTTATTTTATTATCCCAAAAAACATTGCTAAAGTTTATAAAAGTGCTTATAAGGAATTTGAAAATAAAGATTTAGGAGCAGGGTATTTTACACAGCTACATGAGTATGATAAAATCATCAAAAATGCTTTAGAAGATAATAAAGAATTAAACGAATATCATTTTAGTTTTTTAGCTCCTGCAAAAATGCAAAATTTAAAACTTCAAATCGCACAAGGACTAGATGAAATCTTAGAAGATGAAGATAGAAAACAAGAGCTTTATGTTTGTAAATTTGTGGTGGTAAATGGGGTTAAAATATGAAAATAAAAAATTTTACTTTAATTGCATCAAATCATAATTTAGAAATCGAGTTAAAAAATCTTACCAAAAATGCTAATAAAATTATTTTTATATGCAGTGATTTTGATGGATATAAAGAAGCTAAGAATTCTTTGTATAAGACACTACATACTATTGAAGATAATTTTAAAATTGATAATACAAAAACTTTTAAAATCATACATTTAAATCAAGCCAATAAAGACGAAATCACAAAAGAACAAAAATTTAGCTCTGATAAAAATTTATCTAGCATTAAAAAAATTATCTTTAATAATTTAAAATTTTTAAATAATGCAATTAATCAAAATGAAAATAAAACGCTCAATAAAATTATTGATGAAAACAATGTAGAAAATATTGAAAATTTTTTAAAAGAAATTCAAAAAGAATTAAATATATTATTAAAAAATATCAAAGAATCTAACTATTTTGAGCAAGAAATTAAACCAAAGATACAACTTACCCTAGATACACTTTTTAATACACTTTTAAAAAATATTACTCAATCTAATGATGATGAATATAAGCAAATTATTAGAGCTATAGCAAAATTTTTTATCAATATACTAGATTCTGTAACCAATCTTAAAAAACCTGTCTCTTTAGTCAAAAAAAATCCTTATGTTTTTGTTGTAAATACATTATTTGAAGCTTATAATTCTTCTGCTGAGTATCAAGAGTATAAGGAACAAAAATATTATTATGATTTTGCTTATCCACTTTTAGAGCTTATTACTAGTAAGCTTTATCCTATTATCGCTTTGTGCAATGAAGAAATTTTATCTGATGTATTAATTATAGATGATAAAGTATTATTAGATTTTTCATCTTATTCTAATGTACCTTCTATTAGTCTTTATAAAAATAGTTTTTATAAAGTTATTTTAGATGAAGAATTTCAAGGTATTTTTGATAATTTTTTAGAAAATAATCTAAAATTTGAAAATGAAAAGTTAGATAATACACTTTTAGTGAATTCTAGTTTAAATAATTTTGATACAACATTAAAAAAAGCAATCAATTTAAATATCTCTAAACTCAATCATTTCTTTTATGCAGAATATCCTGATTTAAATTCTTCCATGCTAGTAGAAATGATATTAGATAAAAAAAATACTGATCAAATCAATACAACCAAAATGGGTAAAAATTATTTGCTTATTACTAATCCACCACAGCTTAACAATGCAGGACTTTGTGAGGACTTGTATCAAAAAAAATTAGGAGCAATAATAAAAAATCGCCCCAAAGCTCTTACAAAAAATGAAAAACTTGCATTAAAAGGCGATTTTCCTAGCAAAAGAGATTATGGTTCTTATTTTATAGAAAGAGATGTTAAAAAAGAAGATGATTATGTATTGCAACTTTGTCCTTTTGTGAAACTTGATGGACAGATTTATCAAAAATATAAGGGATATTTTAATTTTTATAATCAAACATATTCTTGGATGAAACTTTATTTATTAGAATATATAAACGAACGATTAGAATATGAAAAAGTTAAGCAAGATTTTGCTTATATTGATAGCTTTTTTAAATTGCCTAAAGAACTTGAAGAAATTAGCGAAAAAGAAAAAGAAAAAGTAGAAGAATATGTCGAGCTTTTTAATGATTATTTAGACAATATCAATTCTTGCTATGATCAAATACAATTTTTTCTTGAGTTAGATTCATCAATATCCAAAACATATGAAAATGTAGATTTTAAGAAATACTCACCTTTAACGGTTGTTTTATTGACTTTAACTTTGTATGTTTTACAAAAAGACTTAGCTTTTACGCAAGAATATTCTCTTGGTGTTAAAAATATTGTAATTCCAAATCCAGATTATGGCGATAAAGAAATTTCACTTAATTACCAAAGGATTAAAATACCAAATTATTTTAATGAGTATATCTTATTTATCCCTGATGATATTTATTTTTATGATAATGATAAAAAAATTTATATCTTTTTATCTAAAGAATTAAATAAAAATAAAAAAGAAGATGAAGTTATTTATTTAGATGAATTAGCCAAAGCTATGTTTGAAAATGATTTTGAAGAAGAAGATCAAACTTATGTAAATTTTTTAAAAACCTTAAATGAAAGCTTTGATGAGGAGATTGAATTTGAAGAAAATATACAAACAGACAAAACTCTTCCTTCAAAAAAAGATTTAGATAAAAGCATTCAAGATATTATGCTTGATAAAGAACTTGCAAAATTATCTATAGATATTACTTTTTTTAACATCATTAAGCAACTTTTTCCTTTTACAGAATTTTTTATGAGTCAGCCTGATTTTTTTAAAAAAATGATTTTATTTTTTATAGATTCAAGCTTAGATAAAAAGTATTATGGTAATAAATTATTTTCTAGTTTTAAAGCACATTTTTTTAAAGAACTAGGGATATTTTATGCACTTAGCCCTAAGGGGCGTTTTATAAAAATTAATCCAAAAAGTAAAAAATCACTCAATAAGCTTTTTTTATATCAAATAGGAACAAATTATTATTATTTTAATCAATTAGAATATGCAAGTGAATTAAAAAAGTCAAAGAGTTTTTCAAGATTAGATAAAGCTAAGCAAATTCATTTGATATCAAAAGTAAGAAAACAATTAGCTATTGATTTTTCTATTAAAATGAGTAAAGACTTGAGCGTGGATATATTAAAAAATTTAGCAGGATCTTTTATTGATACACTTTTGCCTACAAATTATGAAAGATTGAAAATTTTATATGAAAAACTAATGTATGAAAAATTTACTTACAATTATGATTTTCCTTTAGCTGTAAAAAAAGAAGAATATATAACCTATCCTTTATTAATAAATTCTAGATTTATGAGTTTTGATTTATCTGAGTTTATTTTTGGTTCTTTATTATGCACGGGTGGGCTTAATTATTATCCTAGTATTGCTTGTGCTACAACTTCAAGTGAAGCTAGGGAATTTGCCTTAAAAAGACTTTTATCTTATATTATTTTAGATGAAAAAAGAAGTGCTTTTATGGAAGATAAAATCAATGAAGGCAAATATATCTTAAATGATAAGGAATTTTTTGAAAAAAACAATATAGAACTTAGAAATTGTAATATATATAAGCTAGAACATTTTCAAAGAAAAGAAGAGTATAAAATACAACACCCAGTGATAAAACAACACCCTATCTTAGCTTATAATGATACTATACAAATTTTATATGAATATGCAAATGGGATTTATAATACCACTCAAGATGAAAAAGGTAAGTTCATAGAAGATAGGCAAAAGGCAAGAAGATTGATGGAAAATTTAGAAGCTATAGGACAACATAATTTGGAAGTGATGTATAAGGGGATAAATGAAGAATATGTAAAAAACAAAAGAAAAAATGAATATGATGAGGAAGAAAGTGATGATACTAATAAATCCCAAGATTATTCTAATAAGTTTATAGGCAGACTAGCTACAACTATAATCATGGAAGATGGTTTGTATATAGGATGAAAGGATAAAAATGAGTGAAACTTACGAGATTTATAC
>NZ_JAEQBS010000001.1:0-262500 GCF_017846535.1 Campylobacter sp. JH32 | reverse complement strand
TGATAGTCTAGAGTGAGGGAGAGGCAGATGGAATTGGTGGTGTAGGGGTAAAATCCGTAGATATCACCAAGAATACCCATTGCGAAGGCGATCTGCTGGAACTCAACTGACGCTAAGGCGCGAAAGCGTGGGGAGCAAACAGGATTAGATACCCTGGTAGTCCACGCCCTAAACGATGTACACTAGTTGTTGGGGTGCTAGTCATCTCAGTAATGCAGCTAACGCATTAAGTGTACCGCCTGGGGAGTACGGTCGCAAGATTAAAACTCAAAGGAATAGACGGGGACCCGCACAAGCGGTGGAGCATGTGGTTTAATTCGAAGATACGCGAAGAACCTTACCTGGGCTTGATATCCTAAGAACCTTTTAGAGATAAGAGGGTGCTAGCTTGCTAGAACTTAGAGACAGGTGCTGCACGGCTGTCGTCAGCTCGTGTCGTGAGATGTTGGGTTAAGTCCCGCAACGAGCGCAACCCACGTATTTAGTTGCTAACGGTTCGGCCGAGCACTCTAAATAGACTGCCTTCGTAAGGAGGAGGAAGGTGTGGACGACGTCAAGTCATCATGGCCCTTATGCCCAGGGCGACACACGTGCTACAATGGCATATACAATGAGACGCAATACCGCGAGGTGGAGCAAATCTATAAAATATGTCCCAGTTCGGATTGTTCTCTGCAACTCGAGAGCATGAAGCCGGAATCGCTAGTAATCGTAGATCAGCCATGCTACGGTGAATACGTTCCCGGGTCTTGTACTCACCGCCCGTCACACCATGGGAGTTGATTTCACTCGAAGCCGGAATACTAAACTAGTTACCGTCCACAGTGGAATCAGCGACTGGGGTGAAGTCGTAACAAGGTAACCGTAGGAGAACCTGCGGTTGGATCACCTCCTTTCTAGAGTACAAAGTAATAAGTCTCACAACTATTACTTCATTATAAACTCAATTGATTCTTGTTTAGATTTCAAAGATTGATGATAAAGCTAATTGTTTATGGGGAATTAGCTCAGCTGGGAGAGCGCCTGCTTTGCACGCAGGAGGTCAGCGGTTCGATCCCGCTATTCTCCACCATTTATTAAGGGCCTATAGCTCAGCTGGTTAGAGTGCACCCCTGATAAGGGTGAGGTCACAAGTTCAAGTCTTGTTAGGCCCACCATAGAAGTATCAATCTTAAAAAGATAAAAACAAGATTTGAAATCAAGCTTTAAAATCTAAAGCAAGTATATATTTATAAATATACTTTATATACCATATACTTCCTTTAGGTTTTAAACCTAAATGTTCTTTATAATTATCATTGTTAAGAGTCACAAGCAAGTTTTAATAAAAACAATTTTACAGGACTTGTTAAAGGATAAAACTCAATTATCTTTTCTTTGGTTTTATTTATATCTTTTAACTATCTTTATTTTTTATAATAAAGAGAATATTAGATCTAAAATTTTAAATTAAAGATAAGTTTCAAACTCACGACTTAGTTTAGATATTTTTAGTATTTATATTAAGTGTTTGAATGCTTTCCGTCTTAAGATAATGAAGTCTTATCGTAAAAACTTTAACAAGGAAGTGATGCGTTTTAGAATCAATAATAAAAGGTAGAAGTTAGATTATATCTAACTTTTATGCATATTCTTAGCAGAAGAAGCAAGAAAGACTATTAGTCTTTAACTTACTTTATCAGCCTAATATCTTTTAGGTTGGCGGGGTAGGTCTTTAGCTTGCTTCTTAGTCAAGGCTTTGCCTTGACGCTAAAGAAGGTAAAAAAGGTAAGCTACTAAGAGCGAATGGTGGATGCCTTGACTGGTAAAGGCGATGAAGGACGTACTAGACTGCGATAAGCTACGGGGAGCTGTCAAGAAGCTTTGATCCGTAGATTTCCGAATGGGGCAACCCAATGTATAGAGATATACATTACCTATATAGGAGCGAACGAGGGGAATTGAAACATCTTAGTACCCTCAGGAAAAGAAATCAATAGAGATTGCGTCAGTAGCGGCGAGCGAAAGCGCAAGAGGGCAAACCCAGTGCTTGCACTGGGGGTTGTAGGACTGCAATGTGCAAGAGGTGAGTTTAGCAGAACATTCTGGAAAGTATAGCCATAGAGGGTGATAGTCCCGTATGCGAAAAACAAACCTTAGCTAGCAGTATCCTGAGTAGGGCGGGACACGAGAAATCCTGTCTGAAGCTGGGTCGACCACGATCCAACCCTAAATACTAATACCAGATCGATAGTGCACAAGTACCGTGAGGGAAAGGTGAAAAGAACTGAGGTGATCAGAGTGAAATAGAACCTGAAACCATTTGCTTACAATCATTCAGAGCCCTATGTAGCAATACAGGGTGATGGACTGCCTTTTGCATAATGAGCCTGCGAGTTGTGGTGTCTGGCAAGGTTAAGCAAACGCGAAGCCGTAGCGAAAGCGAGTCTGAATAGGGCGCTTAGTCAGATGCTGCAGACCCGAAACGAAGTGATCTATCCATGAGCAAGTTGAAGCTAGTGTAAGAACTAGTGGAGGACTGAACCCATAGGCGTTGAAAAGCCCCGGGATGACTTGTGGATAGGGGTGAAAGGCCAATCAAACTTCGTGATAGCTGGTTCTCTCCGAAATATATTTAGGTATAGCGTTGTGTCGTAATATAAGGGGGTAGAGCACTGAATGGGCTAGGGCATACACCAATGTACCAAACCCTATCAAACTCCGAATACCTTATATGTAATCACAGCAGTCAGGCGGCGAGTGATAAAATCCGTCGTCAAGAGGGAAACAACCCAGACTACCAGCTAAGGTCCCTAAATCTTACTTAAGTGGAAAACGATGTGAAGTTACTTAAACAACCAGGAGGTTGGCTTAGAAGCAGCCATCCTTTAAAGAAAGCGTAATAGCTCACTGGTCTAGTGATTTTGCGCGGAAAATATAACGGGGCTAAAGTAAGTACCGAAGCTGTAGACTTGCGCACAACTTAGATTATTTAAGTTTAGAATATGAGAAACTAAGTTATATGTTTAGTTATATTTTTACTGATTTTTATAGAGTAAAGATAGAAATAAAACTTAGTAAAATCAGTAAAAATATTCTTAGACTAAAGTTAAGTAGTTTAAGTTGTGTGCAAGTGGTAGGAGAGCGTTCTATTTGCGTCGAAGGTATACCGGTAAGGAGTGCTGGAGCGAATAGAAGTGAGCATGCAGGCATGAGTAGCGATAATTAATGTGAGAATCATTAACGCCGTAAACCCAAGGTTTCCTACGCGATGCTCGTCATCGTAGGGTTAGTCGGGTCCTAAGTCGAGTCCGAAAGGGGTAGACGATGGCAAATTGGTTAATATTCCAATACCAACATTAGTGTGCGATGGAAGGACGCTTAGGGCTAAGGGGGCTAGCGGATGGAAGTGCTAGTCTAAGGTCGTAGGAGGTTATACAGGCAAATCCGTATAACAATACTCCGAGAACTGAAAGGCTTTTTGAAGTCTTCGGATGGATAGAAGAACCCCTGATGCCGTCGAGCCAAGAAAAGTTTCTAAGTTTAGCTAATGTTGCCCGTACCGTAAACCGACACAGGTGGGTGGGATGAGTATTCTAAGGCGCGTGGAAGAACTCTCTTTAAGGAACTCTGCAAAATAGCACCGTATCTTCGGTATAAGGTGTGGTTCGCTTCGTATTAGGATTTACTCCGAAAGCGAAGAAACTTACAACAAAGAGTCCCTCCCGACTGTTTACCAAAAACACAGCACTCTGCTAACTCGTAAGAGGATGTATAGGGTGTGACGCCTGCCCGGTGCTCGAAGGTTAATTGATGGGGTTAGCATTAGCGAAGCTCTTGATCGAAGCCCGAGTAAACGGCGGCCGTAACTATAACGGTCCTAAGGTAGCGAAATTCCTTGTCGGTTAAATACCGACCTGCATGAATGGCGTAACGAGATGGGAGCTGTCTCAAAGAGGGATCCAGTGAAATTGTAGTGGAGGTGAAAATTCCTCCTACCCGCGGCAAGACGGAAAGACCCCGTGGACCTTTACTACAGCTTGACACTGCTATTTGGATAAGAATGTGCAGGATAGGTGGGAGGCTTTGAGTATATGACGCCAGTTGTATATGAGCCATTGTTGAGATACCACTCTTTCTTATTTGGGTAGCTAACCAGCTTGAGTTATCCTCAAGTGGGACAATGTCTGGTGGGTAGTTTGACTGGGGCGGTCGCCTCCCAAATAATAACGGAGGCTTACAAAGGTTGGCTCAGAACGGTTGGAAATCGTTCGTAGAGTATAAAGGTATAAGCCAGCTTAACTGCAAGACATACAAGTCAAGCAGAGACGAAAGTCGGTCTTAGTGATCCGGTGGTTCTGTGTGGAAGGGCCATCGCTCAAAGGATAAAAGGTACCCCGGGGATAACAGGCTGATCTCCCCCAAGAGCTCACATCGACGGGGAGGTTTGGCACCTCGATGTCGGCTCATCGCATCCTGGGGCTGGAGCAGGTCCCAAGGGTATGGCTGTTCGCCATTTAAAGCGGTACGCGAGCTGGGTTCAGAACGTCGTGAGACAGTTCGGTCCCTATCTGCCGTGGGCGTAAGAAGATTGAAGAGATTTGACCCTAGTACGAGAGGACCGGGTTGAACAAACCACTGGTGTAGCTGTTGTTCTGCCAAGAGCATCGCAGCGTAGCTAAGTTTGGAAAGGATAAACGCTGAAAGCATCTAAGCGTGAAGCCAACTCTAAGATGAATCTTCTCTAAGCTCTCTAGAAGACTACTAGTTTGATAGGCTGGGTGTGTAATGGATGAAAGTCCTTTAGCTGACCAGTACTAATAGAGCGTTTGGCTTATCTTTAATAAAGCATCACTTCCTTGTTAAGGTTTTTAAGAAGACTTTGAATATAGATAATATTTAGAGTTTAATAGAAATCTTTCAAGTAGAGTTTGTATTAGAACTTGCTCTTAACATTGTTTTTTAAGTATTCTAAAATAAAAACTTATCAAAGAGAGTAAAGATTTGATTCATTGATAAGATGAAAGATAAGATTTAAAAGATAAAAGTAAAAATTAAAAAACAAAAAAAGAAAAATAAAAAAGAATAGAAGAAAAGCAAAAAAATAAAACAATAGAATAAAAAATAAAAGCTTTATTCTTAAGTTAAATCTTTCAAAGAATATTTAAATAACAATGTCCGTGATCATACAGATGTGGAAACGCCTTGCTCCATCCCGAACCAAGAAGCTAAGCACATCGTGGGTGATGATACTACGCCTTACTGGCAGGGGGAAAGTAGCTCATTGCGGACTTGTTAATTCTACTTTATCTTATTCTTATAGATTTAAAATCTTAGTTTTTATATATCAATCGTTGTTTTTATATTTAATTATTTTTTTATGTTTATTAAATCTATTATTGTATTAATTATTTTTTTATTGATTGAATTTGTTTTTATGCTAATTAAATATGTTTTTGTATTCATTGTTCTTTTATGTTTATGTTTAATTGGCTTGGATTGATTTATGCTTTTGTTCTAATTGTATTTAATCAGCTTAGAATGCTTTGTATAATGCTTTTACTTATCTACAACTTATTATTTTTATATTCAATCATTAGTTTAATTGATTTATGCTTTTGTTGGTTTTAAATACTTTATTAGTCATTGCTTGATTAGTTTATTAATTTATTTAATTTAATCAGTTATAGGTTATATTCATTGGTTTGTTTGATTAATTAGTTTGAAGTTTAATTAGCTTGGGTTGATTTAATTTGTAGTTTTATATTTAAATTGATTGGTTGGGTTGTCAGCTTAAGCTATGGTTGTTTATTAGTTTGGGTTGATTTAATGGTTGTTTGAGTTGTTTAGTTTATATGTTTTTATATCTCAATTATTCTTTTTATTTATTAAATCTTTTGTATCAATAATTAATCTTTATGTTTACTTGTATAGGTTTATTTATTCAATCTATTTTTATGTGTCAATTGTTCTTTATATGTCTAGTTTATATTTTATTATGTAGCTTGGGTTTGTTCAATAATTGGGTTGGATTTTTAATCACTCAAGTTTATTTTATAGTGTTTATTGAGGTTTTATGGTTGGGAGGTATACACTTCTTGGTTGGGTTAGGGGTTAATGTTGGGTTAGGGTGGATAGACTATGATTGTTTATTCTTGTTGGCGAGAATGAATGTTATACTTGAGATAAATTTTTATCAAGGTATGTTGTTTAATAAATGAATTTTAATTCTAAGCCGAATACGAGTCGTTTTAAATTAGTGTTTGATAAAAATTAATATGTGATGGGGGGGGGGTGAATTAAATTTTACCTACACATTCTTTAAATTTTTCTCCACGTTGAGCATAAGAGCTGAATTGATCTAAGCTTGCACAAGCAGGGCTTAATAAAGCTACTTCATTGTTTTTTAGCGTTTTGGAAATTTCTTGTACAGCATTTTCTAAAAATTCACACTTACGAGCTTTTAAATTTGCTTTTAAAGCATAATCAAGCATTTTTTGAGTGCTAAGTCCTATAGCATAGAGTTCTATGTTGAAATTTTTCATAAAATTAAATAAAGCGCTTAAATCCACACCCTTATCATCGCCGCCCACAATAAGATGAATTTTTTTATTTTTATAGCGGTTAAGAGCGGCCATTACAGCGTTTTCATTGGTCGCTTTAGTATCATTGACCCAAAGTCTACCTTGACTATCTTGTAATTCTTCGAGTTTATTTTTTTCCATGATAAATTGATTTAAAAGTTCATAGCTTAGACTATCAAGTAGAATTTTTTCTATACTTAAAGCCATGACAGCATCAAGCAAAAAAGGGCTTTTAAAAGATATTTTTTCTATATCGATACCCATTTTTTGAGCAAGATCAAATTCATCTTTGTAAGAGATAATATAAGCTTTTGTAGGTGTTTTTGCGTAAATTTCAGGCAAGATTGCAATATCACACTCATTCATTCTTTCTAAAACGCTCAATTTATCTTTTGCATAATTTTCAAAGCTTCCATGCCATGAAAGATGATCCGCACTTATAGGTAGAAGTGCATAAATTTCGGGTTTTGCAGTATGGGTGTAGTGAAGTGTAAAAGATGAAGTTTCAAGTATCCAAATTTTGGCATTTAAATCAAGCTCAGCCAGAGGAAAACCGACATTTGCTCCCATTACTGCTCCAACATGTGAAAGTAGATGTGTAGCCATTTGTGTGGTTGTGGTTTTACCATTTGTACCACTGATCCAAACAGATTTTGGCATAGCATCATAAAAAAAATCATATTCGCTTTGTAATTTTTTTGCTTTTTTTATAAGGTTATGGTTAGGTGGAAAGCCAGGGCTTGGAATTTCAAGCTCGCTTACTTTTTCATCAAATTCTTTAGGATTTAAAAGATGATTACCCCATTCATCCTTGCTTTTTTCTTGAAAATGATCATCGTAGATATCAAAAGGGCCGAATTGATTGGCTAAATTTTTAGCTATTGCCTGTGTGGTTTTACCATATCCAAAAAGTGAAATTCTCATTATCTTAACTTTATCGATGCAAGCGCAAGTAAATTAGATAGCAAGGCTATCATCCAAAAACGCACTATGATTTTATTTTCTACCCAGCCTATTTTTTCAAAATGATGGTGTATGGGCGCCATTTTAAATACTCTTTTATTGAAAATTTTAAAGCTTCCCACTTGTAAAATGACAGAAATGGTTTCAAGCACAAAGACAAAGCCTACAAGTAAAAGCAAGATTTCATTTTTGCTTATGATGGCTAAAAAACCTATAAATCCACCCAAGGCTAAGCTTCCACTATCTCCCATAAAAACTTGTGCAGGATAGCAGTTATACCATAAAAATCCCATAAGAGCTCCAATCAATGCAGCACAGATAATCACTACCTCGCCCAAGCCTTGAATTTTAGGTAAAAGCAAATATTCACTATAATTTAAATTTCCACTCAAATATAAAAATATACCTAAGGTAGATAAAGAAAAAATGCTAGGAACTGTTGCAAGTCCGTCAAGTCCATCGGTTAAATTGACAGCATTAGAGCTGGAGATTAAGACCAAAATCCAAAAAGCAAGAGCAAAAATTTTCATATCAAAAAGCGGATATTTGTAAAAAGGAAGATAAAATTCTGTATTAAATTCAGGGCTAAAATATAAAGGTAAAATACAGATTAATCCTACGCTTATTTGTGCTAAAAGTTTCATTTTTGGGCTAAGTCCTGAGTGGTTGTCTTTTTTTAAAATTTTACCCAAATCATCCACAAGTCCAATAAGGCAAAAAAGCACAAGACAAAGCAAGGCGGTGATTGTAAATACATTATCCAATTTAGCACAAAGAAGACTTGTAAAGACTGCACAACCTATAAAGATAAGCCCACCCATTGTAGGCGTTTGAGATTTTACCTTGTGAGTTTGGGGTGCTAGTTCATAAATGGGTTGATTTGCATTTTTGTTTTTAGCCCAAGCAATAAATTTAGGCATGATAAATAAAGACAAGCATAAAGCAATGAAAAATGCAAAGCCCGCGCGTACACTGATATAAGTAAAAAAAGCATAATCACTAAAATAAGAAAGATAATACAAAAGCTAGCCTTCTTTTTGGTTTTTAAAAGCTTAATTTTAGTAAAATCTAGCCAAAAAATTTCTTATAAAAGAGTAAAAAATGAGACAAAAATGTATTTTAGTTATTACAGATGGAATAGGTTTTAACAAAGAAAAAGATTTTAATGCTTTTGAGGCTGCTAAAAAGCCAAATTATGAGAGGCTTTTTAGAGAAGTACCAAATTCTTTAATTAAAACTAGTGGTTTAGCGGTAGGTTTGCCTGAAGGGCAAATGGGAAATAGCGAAGTGGGCCATATGTGTATAGGTAGTGGGCAAATTATCTATCAAAATTTAGTGCGTATTAATAAAGCTATAGAGAGTTGCGAACTTGAAAAAAACGCAAATTTAAAAAAACTTCTACAAAAATGCAAAAGAGTGCATGTTATTGGTTTATATAGCGATGGTGGGGTTCATTCTATGGATACACATTTTAATGCCTTGCTTGAAATTTGTGCCAAAAATGGAAATGAAGTTTTTGCACATGCAATTACTGATGGACGCGATGTAAGTCCTACAAGTGGATTAGAATTTATAAGAAAGCTAAAAAATCATTGTGAGGAAATAGGCGTGCATTTTGCTACGCTTTGTGGCCGTTTTTATGCTATGGATAGAGATAAGCGTTGGGAAAGAGTTAAGGAATATTATGATTGTTTATTAGGCAAGAGCAAGGGTGTGTCAAATTGGGTTGATTATATAGAAGAATGTTATCAAAATGAAACAACTGATGAATTTATTCAAGCGGCTAAAAACGAGAATTATAAAGGCATGCAAGAAGATGATGGATTGATTTTTGTTAATTTTAGAAATGATAGAATGAAACAACTCATCGAAGTTTTAAATTCTCAAAATTTCAAGGAATTTGAGCGAGAAAAAGTGTTTGAAAATTTGCTTACTATGAGTGTTTATGATGATAAATTTAATATTCCAGTACTTTTTGAAAAAGAAGAAATTAAAAATACACTTTCTGAAACCATCTCCAAAGCAGGACTTACTCAACTTCATACTGCAGAAACTGAAAAATATGCTCATGTTACTTTCTTTTTCAATGGAGGAAAAGAAGAACTTTTGGAAAATGAAACAAGGGTTTTAATCCCAAGTCCAAAGGTAAAAACTTACGACGAAAAGCCTGAAATGAGTGCTTTTGAAGTATGCGATGTGGTTAAAAAAGGGATAGAAAAGGGCGAAGATTTTATAGTGGTGAACTTTGCAAATGGTGATATGGTAGGCCATACAGGAGATTTTAATGCTGCCATTAAGGCTGTAGAAGCAGTAGATGTTTGTTTGGGCGAAGTGGTCGAGTGTGCAAGAAAGCATGATTATGCCTTTATCATTACAAGTGATCATGGAAATTGTGAAGCGATGCAAGATAAAAAAGGAAATTTATTGACCAATCATACAACTTTTGATGTTTTTGTTTTTGTAGAAGCTAAGGGAGTAGATAAGCTTAAGGAAAATATGGGACTTAGTAATATCGCTGCAAGTGTGCTTAAAATATTAAATTTAGAAATTCCAAAAGAGATGAATGAGGCTTTATTTTGATCTGTTTGCCTTTTGATATAGATTTTTGTTAAAATTTAATTTTATATTTTTTTTAAGGATAGAAATGAAATTTAGTGGAAAAAATGTTTTGATTACAGGTGCAAGTAAGGGTATTGGTGCTTCTATTGCAAAAACTTTGGCAAGTTTTGGATTAAAAGTTTGGATTAATTATCGCTCAAAACCAGAACTTGCAGATGCTTTAAAAGATGAAATTCTTGCGCAAGGCGGCAATGCAGCTGTGATTAAATTTGATGCAAGCAAAGAAGATGAGTTTGAAAATGGGATAAAAACTATAGTAGAAAGCGATGGAGAGCTTAGCTATCTTGTAAATAATGCAGGTGTTACAAACGACAAACTTGCCTTAAGAATGAAACTCGAAGATTTTACAAGTGTAGTGGATACAAATTTGAGTTCTGCATTTTTAGGTTGTAGAGAGGCTTTAAAAACAATGAGCAAAAAGCGTTTTGGTGCGGTTGTGAATATTGCTTCAATTGTCGGTGAAATGGGGAATGCCGGTCAGACTAATTATTCTGCGAGCAAGGGTGGAATGATTGCTATGACTAAATCTTTCGCTAAAGAGGGAGCAAGTAGAAATTTGCGTTTTAATTGTGTTACTCCAGGCTTTATTAAAAGTGATATGACAGAGATTTTAAGCGATGAAATCAAACAAGCATATCAAGATAATATCCCTTTAAAACGCTTTGCAGAACCTGAAGAAGTTGCAAATTGTGTAGCATTTTTATTAAGTGATTATGCTTCTTATGTGACAGGTGATGTGCTTAAAATTAATGGCGGATTATATATGTAAGGAAAGTATATGGACTTAAAAGAAATTGAACAATTTTTAGATGAAAATACTCCTGCGTTTTTGGCAACTTTAGGAACTTGTGGAAATCCTAGGGTTCGTCCTATGCAGAGCCCTTTACTTGTAGGAGATAGAATTTATTTTTGTACTTCTAATAATAAAGGACTTTTTAAGCATATACAAAATTATAATGGTATTGAATTTTGTTCTTGTTCTAGAGAGGGCGTTTTTTTAAGACTTAGAGCAAATGCAGTTTTTGAACCTAACGCAAAAGTTAAAGAGCTGATGTTTGAAAAATATCCTTATCTTGTAAGCCTTTATGAGAATCCACAAAATTCTAGATTTGAAGTTTTTTATCTTGATAATTTAAGTGCTAAAATGCAGTTTCCAAACGGAGATTTTAAACTTTATAAAGCTTAAAGCAAGGATTTTCCTTGCTTTAAATATCCATTTTCATTTGTAAAGCATGTTCCCAAAAAGCATTTTCTAAACGCACTACATTATAAAAAATTTCGCTAAGATTTTCAAATTTTTCTTGAGATATTTGTTGAGTATAAGAATTTAAAAAGTCTTCAAATTCTTTAATTGCACTTTGAAATTCATCTGAACTATAGGTTAAAATCCATTCTTTATAAGGGTGATTTTGAAGTTTTTCCTTGCCAAGTCTTTTATAAATTTCAGCTCCTATATAACCATAACCTATGGCACAAGCACTTAAAGCCACTAACATATCTAAAAAATCTCCACTTTCACCCACGCTTAACATATAGCGTGTGTAAGCTATATTGGTCAAACTTTCATCTTTAACATTTAATTTATCAGCATTGATGCCAAGTTTTAAAATACTTTTATGAAGTTCAATTTCTCCTTCTATAATGTAGTTTTGAAATTTCATTGCAAAGCGTAGTTCTTCGGCATTTTTTGCATTTAAGGCAAGTCGTGCATAGCATTTAGCATAATGGATGAGATAGATATAATCTTGTTTGAGATAAAAAAGAAAATTTTCTTCTTTTAAACTTCCATTTTCTAATTTTTTTACAAATTCATGATGTAAATATTCATCCCAAATGTGTGAATTTGTTTCAATAAGTCGAGAAAAAAGCATTTCTTACTCCTAAAATTCAATGGTTTTTTAAAGTATAGTCAAAAACTATAAATATTTTAAGTTTTTTATTGTAAAATACGCTTTATTTTAATTTTTATCAAGGAGATATATAAATGGCAACATTTGATGATGTAAAAGCAGTGGTAGTAGAGCAATTAAGCATTGATGCGGATGCTGTTAAGATGGAATCAAAAATCATTGAAGATTTAGGTGCAGATTCTTTGGATGTTGTAGAGCTTATTATGGCATTAGAAGAAAAATTCGAAGTAGAAATCCCAGATAGTGATGCTGAAAAACTAATTAAAATTGAGGATGTTGTAAATTATATCGAAAATCTTAAAAAATAATTTAAAAAAATTCACTTTACAAGGAGCTTGTTCTTGAAAAGAGTTGTAGTAACAGGTATTGGTATGATCAATGCCTTGGGTTTAGATAAAGAAAGTTCTTTTAAGGCGATTTGTGAAGGTAAGAGTGGTGTGAAAAAAATCACTCTTTTTGATACTACAGACTTTCCGGTTCAAATTGCAGCAGAAATTGAAAATTTCGATCCTCTAGAAGTAGTTGACGGTAAAGAGGTTAAAAAAATTGATCGTTTTATTCAATTGGGCATTAAAGCTGCTCGCGAAGCAATGCAAGATGCTAATTTTGATCAAAATTTAGACAAAGAAGAATTTGGAGTTGTTTCAGCTGCGGGAATTGGAGGTCTGCCAAATATAGAAAAGAATTCGGTTATTTGTTCTGAACGTGGCCCTCGTAAAATTTCTCCATTTTTTATACCTTCAGCTTTAGTAAATATGTTAGGCGGTTTAATTTCTATAGAACACGGACTTAAAGGACCTAATATTTCTTGTGTAACGGCTTGTGCAGCAGGAACTCATGCTATAGGGGAAGCATATAAAAGTATAGCTTTAGGTAATGCTAACAAAATGTTGGTAATTGGCGCAGAAGCTGCTATTTGTCCTGTAGGAATTGGCGGTTTTGCTTCAATGAAAGCTCTTTCTACTAGAAATGATGATCCTGCTCATGCTTCAAGACCTTTTGATAAAGAAAGAGATGGTTTTGTAATGGGAGAGGGTGCAGGCGCTTTGGTTTTTGAAGAGTATGAAGAGGCTAAAAAGCGTGGGGCTAAGATTTATGCTGAATTGGTTGGTTTTGGAGAAAGTGCTGATGCGCATCACATTACCTCACCTACATTAGATGGACCTTTAAGAGCGATGAAAAAAGCCTTAAAAATGGCAGGAAATCCAAAGGTAGATTATATTAATGCACATGGAACTTCAACGCCCGTAAATGACAAAAATGAAACAGCTGCAATTAAAGAGCTTTTTGGAAGTGAAATTCCAGCGGTTAGCTCAACAAAAGGACAAACAGGGCATTGTTTGGGTGCTGCAGGAGCTATTGAAGCGGTTATTAGCATCATGGCATTAGACAATGGAATTATGCCACCTACTATTAATCAATTTGTTAGCGATGAAGAATGTGATTTAGATTATATACCAAATGAGGCCAGAAAAGCGGATTTAAGAGTTGTGATGAGTAATTCTTTTGGCTTTGGCGGCACAAATGGTTGCGTGGTATTTAAAAAAGTAGATTGATATGGCTTCGTATTTAGATTTTGAAAAAAATATTCAGCAAATTGATGAAGATATTATCAATGCTCAAATTAAGGGTGATACCGAGGCTGTTGCTATACTTAAAAAAAATCTCGAAAAAGAAATTGCTAAAACTTATAAAAATTTAAGCGATTTTGGACGCTTGCAACTCGCTCGTCATCCAGATCGCCCTTATGCACTTGATTATATAGATCTTATTTTAAATGATGCTTATGAAATTCACGGAGATCGTGCTTTTAGAGATGATCCTGCTATTGTTTGTTTTATGGGGTATTTAGGAGAAAAAAAACTTATAGTTATAGGAGAACAAAAAGGACGTGGCACAAAAGAAAAGATCGCTAGAAATTTTGGTATGCCTCATCCTGAAGGTTATAGAAAAGCTTTAAGAGTGGCAAGACTTGCAGAGAAATTTCAAATTCCTATTTTGTTTTTGATAGATACCCCGGGTGCTTATCCAGGTTTGGGAGCAGAAGAACGTGGTCAAAGTGAAGCTATTGCTACAAATTTGTATGAACTTAGCGATTTAAAAACTCCTACTATAGCTGTGGTTATAGGAGAAGGAGGAAGTGGTGGAGCTTTGGCTATAGGTGTGGCTGATAAGCTTGCAATGATGAAAAATTCAGTTTTTTCTGTCATTTCTCCTGAGGGTTGTGCAGCTATACTTTGGAATGATCCTTCTAAAAGTGAAGCAGCAACAAAAGCTATGAAAGTTACTGCAGACGATTTAAAAAGTCAAGGCTTAATTGATGATGTGATTGAAGAGCCTATCAACGGAGCCCATCGCAATAAAGAAGCTGCTGCTGTTGCTATAGCTGATTATGTTAAAAAAGCCTTGGATGAATTAGAAAAAATAGATCCGCGAGAACTTGCTTCAAATCGCATGCAAAAAATTCTTCAACTTGGAGCTTTTAGCGAAAGCTAAAAACTCTACTTAATAAAAATATTCTTTAAAATTTCAAATTATTCTAAAAAATTAAAATTTTGACAATAAAGCAAAACCTACAAAAAGAAAAGTTCAATAAATATAAGAGATAAATAATGAATACTTTATATCCTTTATATCACAAATAAAACAATATAGAAGATGCAAAGAAGCATTTATACTTTTTAATGGATAAAAAATAATTTGACAAATGGGTAATATTGTAATAAAAATTTATTAATATTTAAAATATCACTTTTATATTAAAAATATATAAAAATGAAATATATGATTTTTTTTAAATTTGCTTAATTAAGTAACAATAAATTTAAAATATGAGAATATTAGTAACATTATTAAATAAAATTTTTATTTGTCAAAGATTTATTGATAAGATTTAAGTATTTTTTATTGGAAGTTAGTGGAAAATTATCTTAAAATTACTCAAGATAAGGAGCTAAATGATGGGATACTATTAATATTATTATTTTATTTTCCCTCATAATATCAATTGCTTTGGGCTATGTTCTTAAAGCAAATATCGGAGTCTTCGCGATACTTTCAGCCTTTATTGGGGCATACCTTTACGGTATAACACCAGAAAAGGTGATTAATCTTTGGAATGGAAGTTTAAGTTTATTTTTTATACTTCTTTCTATTACTTATTTTTATGGTTTTGCGATTGCAAATGGTACGCTAAACAATCTCGCGTTAAAAGCTGTGTATTCTGTTAGGAATAGACCTTGGAGTATTCCTATTGCACTTTATATTACAGTTATGGTATTTGTAGGAATTGGACCAGGACATTATGCAGGCTTTGCTTTTATGAGTCCTTTGGTTCTTTATATTGCTAGCAAAATCAAAATGAATAAGATTTTAGCAGCTATTATTATTTATTCTGGTTCCTGTGCAGGTGGATTTAATTCCTTTACCCTTGGTGGCAGAGTAACTTTTGATCTTATCGAAAAACTTGGTTATTCAGCAGAAGCTTCTGCAATAATGCAATTAAATTTAGGTAAAAATATGTTTATTGCACATACTTTGATTTTTATAATCGGATATTTTTTGCTAAAAGGTTATAAGGTGAAAATTACTTCGCAAATTACAAAACCAAAAAGACTCAATGCTGCACAATGGAAGACGATTTTTATTGTGTGTTTTGTTTTTGCGGTTATTATGATCCCATCTTTTTTTCTTGCTTTAAATCCTCATGATGAAACACTAAAAAAAGTAACTTCCATTTTTAACCCTGTTTTTGTTTCATTTCTTGGAATCGTTTTGGCAGTAATATTTGGAATTGGTAGTGAAAAAGAAGCATTTAAGAATGTGCCTTGGGATTTGATTTTCATGATTGGATCACTTTCTATGCTTATTGAGCTCAGTAAAACAACAGGCATAATGGAAAATATCACAACATTTATGAGTGCGCACGGTTCAAGTAGCAGTAATTGGCTTTATTATTTGCTTGGAATTTTATCTTCTTGTATGAGTGCGTTTGCCTCAAGCATGGGGGTGGTTATGCCAACATTTTTCTCTATCGTACCATCAATCAAAGCACTTGAGCCATCACTTGCATTTTCTATAATCGCAGTATTTGCAACATTTACTGGATATTCAAGTTTTTCAACAGGCGGAGCCTTGGTTTTGGCTGGTGCACAAGATGAAAGTGAAAAACGCTATCTTTTTATAAGATTGATAATATTGCCTTTAATTTTGGTAGTATTTGGTTTTGTATTATTATTTTTAGGTATTTTAAATTAAGGAGAAAAAAATGAGTTATGAAAATTTTATTGGAAAACAAGAAAAATTTACAGAAAACATCAATGAAAAACAGGTGCAAAAAATTGTTGCAACGCTACAATCTAAGCAATTAAAAAATGGCGATGCCCTTCCATATCTTTGGCAATGGTGCTTTTTTAATGAAGCACTAACTCCAGATAAATTAGGCAGAGATGGCCATCCTAAACTAGGACTAGATAAAAATAGCTTTTTTCCAAGCTTTGGTGAAGTCAATCGTATGTGGGCAGGAGGTAGATTTAACTTTATTGCTCCTTTGATTATTGGAGAAGATGCAACAAAAATAACCACAATAAAAAAGATTCAAGAAAAACAAGGAAAAAGTGGAAAACTTACTTTTGTTACCTTAGAGCACTGCTATTATCAAAAAGAGCAGTTAAAAATCGAGGAAGAACAGGATATTGTTTATAAACAACCAGCACCTCCAAAGCTTACGAGCGATGTAGTTGCTATGAATGCAGATTATTCTGAAAAAATGCAACCTGATTCCACGCTTTTGTTTCGCTATTCTGCTTTAACCTTTAATGGCCATAAGATCCACTATGATTTTCCTTATGCAACGCAAGTTGAGGGTTATCATGGTTTAGTTATACATGGTCCTTTATTGGCAACTTATATGATTAATTGCTTTGTAAAAAATCATCCCGATAAACAAATTATTAATTATAGTTATAGAGGTATGCATGCACTTTGTGTTCCTGATAGTTTTGCTGTGGAGTCAAAAATTATTGACAACAATACTGCTGAAGTATGGATAAATAAAAATGGATTTGTGGCACATTCTGGCACTATTCATTTTAAATAAAAAGGAGAAGAGATGTTACCTTTAGAAGGAAAACTAGTTTTAAGTATAGAACAAGCAATAGCAGCACCTTTTTGTACAAGGCAATTGGCAGATTTGGGAGCTAGAGTTATTAAAATCGAAAGACCTGAAGTGGGAGATTTAGCAAGAGGATATGATAAAAGAGTAGATGGCATAGCTAGTCATTTTGTATGGGTAAATCGTAGCAAAGAAAGTTTGGCTATTGATTTAAAAGATCCTGATGGGCTTGAATTTATCAAGACGATTTTACCAAAAGTAGATATTTTTGTACAAAATTTAGCATTTGGAGCATCTAAAAGATTGGGATTAGATTATGAAAATCTAAAAAAATATAACCCAAAGATTATAGTTTGCGATATTTCTGGATATGGCGAAGGTGGAAATTATGGGCATAAAAAGGCTTATGATCTTTTAATACAATCAGAAAGCGGCTTAGTTTCTATAACGGGTACGCAAGATGAATGTGTAAAAGTTCCAATCAGTATCGCAGATATTTCCGCAGGAATGTATGCTTATAGCGGTATTTTACAGGCATTATTATACTTAGAAAAAACGGGAAAGGGTTCTAGGGTAGAAATTTCCATGCTAGAATGTATGGCTGAATGGATGAATTATCCTCTTTATTACACCTATAAAAATGCAACTCCTCCAGAGAGAAAGGGTGCATTTCATGCAAGCATTACTCCATATGGTCCTTATAAGGCAAAAGATGGAGTTGTAATGTTTGGCTTGCAAAATCCAAGAGAGTGGGAAAGTTTTTGTAAAATTGTATTGCAAGATGAATCATTGATCGAGCATGAAGATTTTAAAAATAATACCTTAAGAACCAAAAATGCATCAAAAGTAAAAGAAATAATCGAAGATGCTTTCAAAAACCTTAGTGCAAAAGAAGTTGTAGATCGTCTTGATGAAGCAAAAATTGCAAATGGAAATGTTAACGAACTTAATCAAGTATGGGAGCATCCACAACTAAAAGCTAGAAATCGTTGGAGGGAAGTTGATAGTGAAGTTGGAAAAATTCCTGCACTTTTGCCACCTGCGACAAATAACAATTATGAAGCTAGAATGGATAAAATCCCAGCTCTTGGAGAACATACAGAATCAATTCTTAAAGAATTTGGCTTTTCTGATAAGATAAATTTATTCAAAGAAAAAAAGATTATCTAAGGATTTTATATGAAAGCCAAAAGTTTTTTATTTGTTCCATCAATTTTTCCAGAAAGATTTACAAAAGCTTTGCAAAGTGGTGCTAGTCAAATTATTATTGATTTAGAGGATTCTGTTGAAGTGGCAAAAAAAGAAGTTGGAAGAAAAAATATTGTAGATTTTTCAAGCCAATGTGCTAAAAATAATGATAAATTTCTTATAAGAATCAATGAAACAAAAAGCAAGGAATTTCAAAAAGATTTGTCTTTAATTTCAACTATTAAAGAATCTAATGGCATTATTGGCGTTGTATTGCCAAAAGCGCAAAGTTATGAGGATATAGATATGCTTAGCCAATTTGAACTTCCTATATTACCTATTATTGAAAGTGCGTTAGGAGTGGAAAATTTAGATGATATTGCTAGGCATCCGAGTGTTTTAGCATTAAGTTTTGGAAGTTTAGATATGACTTTGGATTTAAATTTGCAAGAGGGTGAGGGTAAGAATTTTATTTTAAATAGCATTAGAACACAGATTGTTCTAAAAAGCACAAAATACAATCTTTTATCGCCAATAAATGGAGTTTATCCTGATATAAAAAATATTGATGGATTAAAAGAGGATTTAATATTTGCAAAATCAATGGGGTTTGGGGGGTCTTTGTGCATTCATCCAAACCAAGTTGCACCAATTAATGAAGTTTTTAGCCCATCGGCCAAGCAAATTGCATGGGCAAAAGAAATTTTATCACTTAGGCAAAATAGCAATGATATTATTTTTAACTACAATGGAATGATGGTGGATCTACCCGTTATTAAGAAAGCAGAACAAATTCTGTTAGATAGCAATTCAAATCTCTCATAGGGAGATTTGAATAAATTATTTGTGTATAAATATAATACTTTTTTTAAGATATTTTATCCTCTTACTTGTCTTTAAAATAACTTATAATATTTCTAAAAAGCTATGTTTTGTGCAAATTTTAAGCTTTAAAATTGTTTTTATAATTATTATCAAAGTTAAGTAAATTTAAAGTCATTTTTATCTATACTTCAAAATTGATTTTAACTATCATAATAGCCTAATACAAGAAAGGAAAAAGGATAATGAATGCTAAAAAGCTTAAATTAAGCATTTTATGTTTTTGTTTGATGGGATTAGGTGAAATCAAAGCAGAAGAACAATACCAACTTGATGATGTGGTAGTGAGTGCAAGTGGTTTTGAACAAGACTTAGTGGATGCGCCTGCTAGTATTTCTGTTATTACTAAAGAAGAGCTTAGTAAAAAGCCTATTAAGGATATAGGAGAAGCAATTTCGGATATCCCGGGTGTTGATGTTACTATGAATAAAACCGGTACTTATGATTTTAGCATACGAGGTTTTGGAAGTTCTTACACTTTGGTTTTGATTGATGGAAAGCGTCAAAGCGTTGCTAATGGTTTTTATGATAATGGTTTTGGCGGTAGCGAATCAGGATATTTACCACCCGCATCTATGATAGAGCGTATCGAGGTGATACGCGGACCTGCTTCTACACTTTATGGTAGCGATGCAGTAGGTGGGGTAATAAATATCATTACTAAAAAAAATCCCAATAAAACCGAAGCGAATATAGAATTTAGCACCCTTTTACAGCAGCATTCTAGTAAATATGGAAATGCGGGTGGTTTTAATGCTTATGTGGCTACACCTTTGATTGAAGATACGCTTTCAATTTCTGCTAGGATTAAGTATTATGATAAGGCAGCTTCTGATTTAAAATGGCCTACGCCAGTTTGGAGTAATGGTACTCAAAGACCTGAAAATTATCAAATCGCAAGTCATAGTCCTGGATATTTTACGAGTTTAGGTTTTGGATCAAGACTGAATTGGACTGTAGATGATAGCAATAATGTTTATTTAGATGTTGAGCGTTATATCAATGAAATTTCAGTAAATTCCACAAGTAGTAGTGCTATTAAAAGCGAAAGGCAATTGTTTAAAGACAATGTCGTTTTAAATCATGATGGAAATTATGAATTTGGAACTACAAATTCATACTTACAGTATGGTAGTACTAAAGATAAAGATCTGCATAGTCAAATTTGGGTAGGAGAAGGAAAGGTTGTCTTGCCTTGGAATTTGGATAAATATGGAAATTTAGTAAGTACCTTTGGAACAAGAATAGACTATGAGACACTCAAAAACGATCAAGAAAGTGCAGGTAGCGAAATAAGGGGTAAAAATCTTGATCAAACTACGGTTGCACTTTATGGCGAGGGTGAATATTTTATCAGTGATGATTTGATTTTTACTACAGGCTTGCGTTATATTTATAGTGATTTGTTTGATTCTGAAGTAACTCCTAGAGTATATCTTGTTTATCATTTAAATGATAATGTTGCTTTTAAAGGAGGTGTAGCTATGGGTTATAAAACTCCAGCAGCAAAACAACTCACCAATGGTTATTATAATTATAGCAATAATGGTGCTTCTTTTGGAAATCCTGATTTAAAACCTGAAGAAAGTACAAATTATGAGCTAGGAGTTGATTTTAGAATATTTGATTTTGCTCATTATTCTATTACAGGATTTATTACTGATTTTAAAAATCAAATCAGTAGCGAAGAGTTAACAGGAATGTACAATGGTATTGATTGTGCCAATGGTGTTACATGCGAACGTTCTATCAATCTTGGTAAAACACAAACTAGGGGTATAGAATTGGCTTTCAATACAAAACCTTATAAGGGTTTTAGTGTTAATTCAAGTTATACTTTTATGGATAATCGCTACAAGGATGGACAGACAAATTGGTTTGGTGGAGATAGAATAGAAAATTTACCAAGACATATTGCTATGTTAAAATTAAATTACGAGCAAGGAAAATTTAGCTCTTATGTTAAAGCGCGTGCAAGACTTGATACTATAGCCAGATCAAAAGGTGGTGGCAGTGGCACTTTGCCATGGCAAAAATATAAGCCTTTTTATATAGTGGATTTGGGAGTAAATTATAAAATCGATAAACAATCAAGTTTGAGCTTTACAGTGCAAAATCTTTTTGATAAAGATTTCTTTGATCCGCAAGTTACAAGATGGGATGGTGCTAATCCAGGAGGTTATGCAAATCGCTATCAAGATTATACAGAAGGAAGAAGTTTTTGGTTAAGTTATAAATATGATTTTTAAATTGAAAAAAAGAGTGTCTTAACTTAAAACAAGTAAAAACAAAGTATAATGAAGAAAAAATAAAGGCTTTGTTTTATGATATTTAAAAATTTAAAAGAGCTTCCTTTTTGCGAGTCTAATTATATTAAACCCAAAAGATTTAGTTATGAGAGCAATGGAAAGTTTTGTACTTGGGATTTTATAGAATCCAAAGATAGCGTTTCAATTCTTTTATATCATAAAGAATTGAAAAGCTTTATTTTTGTTCGTCAATTTCGCATACCGCTTTGGTATCATCAAAAGCAAGATAAAAACTATCATAAAGATGAAAATATGGGCTATACCATAGAACTTTGTTCAGGGCTTGTAGATAAAGATTTACCCTTAGAGCAAATAGCCAAAGAAGAATGCATCGAAGAATTAGGCTATGCCCCTAAAGAATTTGAAAAAGTAGGCGACTTTTATACAGGTTTTGGTTCGGGGGTTAGTAAGCAAAGTTTTTATTTTGCAATTGTAGATGAGAATGACAAAATTTGTGATGGTGGCGGGGTTGATGACGAGCAAATAGAGGCTGTTTTTGTAAAGATCAATGAATATGAAGAATTTTCTAAAAAGATAATCCATACACCTTTGCTTGATTTTGCTTATTTGTGGTTTTTAAAAGAAAAGAAAGAACTTTGCCTTAAATAAATAAGGCAAAGAATTTTGGATTAATTTGCTTCATTAAGCATTTCTTTAAATACATCAAATAAATGCAAAGACGCATTTTCAGCATTCTCACATTTTTTGATAATTGCATCTTGAGTATTGCTTAAGCTTACATCTTCTGTGTTTGCGATGCGGATAGCGCTATTCATATTTTCATGTACTTTTTGATGTGGCTCATTGATTTTTATAAAGCTTTTGCTATCGCCAAATCTTTCTTTTCCGGTACTTGCTACCCATTTACCTAAACGACAACTTGTATGATCGGCTAATTCTTGTCCAGATTTTGCAAAAATTTCTTTATATCCATTAAGTTTAAATGCTATATGATCAAGTTTTGCCAAAGATACAAATGCTTCTGAGGCAATACCTACAGCATTCGAATTTGTAGAGTGTGCTTCGTTGACTAAGTGGGTAAATTTTTCTGAAAAACTCATAATGTGTGCGTTAGAATTAATAGAAATTTTTTCCACTTGCTCACTTTGGGTATACATTTCATTTGCATTTTGTTTTAGAAGATTGATATTCATTTCCACTTCTGTTGTAGCTTTTTGAGTTTTTTCAGCTAACTTTCTAACTTCATCCGCAACAACAGCAAAACCCCTACCATGTTCTCCTGCTCTAGCAGCCTCTATAGCAGCATTTAATGCTAAAAGATTGGTTTGATCGGATACATCTTTAATAAGGTTAATTACATTTGTAATCTCATCAACGCTACGATGTAAAGTTCCTGCAACATCGCGTGTTTTATTAGCTGACTCTGTGATATCACCCAAAGAAGCGTTTATAGAATTGGCTATATGGTTTAATTCATCCATTTCAGCTAGTGAAGTTTTGGAATAATTAGAAATAATTTCAGCTTTATTAACATTTTCAAGCATATCACTTTGGACTATGGTAATATTTTTCAAAACACCGCCTAATAATACATTTAAAAGATCGGTTTTTAACTTTGACTCTAAAGCTTCTTGCTCTAAGAGTGAAATTTTATCTTTTAACTCTAAATTTTCAGCCTTGATTTTCTCAAGCTGCTGAGTAAGATTTTGGTTTTCATTCTTGATATCTTGAAGCTCTGTATGATTTATTTTACTTCCAAACATATTTTTTTACCCTATTTTTTATAGTTTGCTAGATATTGGTTTAACTGATCTTTAATATGTAATTTTTCTTTTTTAAGATTTGAAATTTCAATATCACTTAATAAATTTCTTCCTTCTTCTGCATCTTTAATTTGATCGTCAAGTTCATTATGGCGCTCAAATAATTTATCAAAATGCGCATCTTTTCCTTTTAACTCTGACATAAGTTCACGATATTCATGTAACATAAAATTCTCCTTAAAAATTGATACAATTTAAAAAATATTAAACGATATGTTACATTATAACTAATTAAATGATATTTTTGGCTTAAAAAATGCTAAATAATTCAATAAATCTTAAATATGTTACAAATTAGCGATTTGTTAAATTAAATAATTATAATGAAGATTTTTAAGTCATTGAGGACGAATCCTCAAGAGTTTATTTAGAGTTTTGTTTTTTTAAAGTTCTTAAAGTAGAGGCAGCAATTCTCATTTTTCTTGTAGTGCCATCTTCTAGGGTTACACGAACTGTTCTAAGATTAGGTAAAAAGCGTCTTTTTGTTTTATTGTTAGCATGGCTGACATTATTACCCACCATTGGTCCCTTACCTGTGATTTGACATATTCTTGCCATATTTGCATCCTTTGGAAATTTTAAATCAAGATTTTATCAAATTTAAGCTTAAAATATTCAAATATTTATACTATTTTTAATTTATAAATAGATAAAATGTTTTTCTTTAAAATTTTTTACTTTAACGAGGCTAAGCTTATGTATGTAGCTCCGAGTTTATTATCGGCCAATTTTTTAAAACTAGAAGAAGAGATTAAGGCAATTGATGAAGCAGGAGCTGATCTTTTGCACATTGATGTTATGGACGGGCATTTTGTTCCAAATTTAACCTTTGGACCCTGTGTAATAGAAAAAATTTCAACCATTACCGAAATACCTTTAGATGTCCATTTAATGGTAAAAGATGTGGGTAAATTTGTAGATCTTTTTATCCCTATCAAGCCTAAATTTATTTCTTTTCATATAGAAAGTGAAGCCCACCCTATACGACTTTGCGAGTATATAAGAAGTCAAGGAATCCATCCTGCTATTGTTTTAAATCCACATACTCCTATAAATTCCATAAAACATATGATAGACTTTGTAGATATGGTGCTTTTAATGAGTGTTAATCCTGGCTTTGGCGGACAAAAATTTTTACCTTTAGTATATGATAAAATCAAAGAATTAAGAAGACTGATCGATGAAAAAAATGCTAAGGTTTTTATAGAGGTTGATGGCGGGGTTAATGGCTTAAATGCAAGCGATTTAGAAGCTGCGGGAGCAGATATTTTAGTCGCTGGAAGTTATATTTTTTCTTCAAATGATTATAAAACTTCAATTTCATCTTTAAAGCTTGAATTTTGAGTTTGCAGCAAGTTGATCAGATTATTTCTATCTTAAGTAAGCAAAGTAAGCCCTATGAGTGGGTAATTAAAGAATTTAAAAAGATTGAAGAATTAAAAGATTATGAACTTGATTTAGAAACTTTTGAGCTTTTGGGTTTGGGTTTGACTTTGGATAAAAATAATATTTTTACCTTGCAAACGCGTACAAAAAAGATCAAAGAAGAAATTTTTTGCATTGTAGATATAGAAAGTACAGGCGGGATTAAAAACGGACAAATTTTAGAAATAGGTGCAGTTAAGATAAAAAATTTGCAAGAAATCGATCGTTTTAGCTCTTTGGTACAGGTAAAAGAAATTCCTGAAAATATTACAGAACTTACAGGAATTAATTTAGACATGGTAAAAGATGCACCGAGTTTGACTAAGGTTTTAAATGATTTTAGACTTTTTTTAAAAGACAGTATTTTTGTCGCACATAATGTGCGTTTTGATTATGGTTTTATTTCCAAGGCTTTAAATGAGTGTGGTTTTGGAATTTTGCTTAATCGTCGTATTTGCACCATAGAATTTGCGCAATGCTGTATAGAAAGTCCAAGATATAAATTAGATGTTTTAAAAGAGCTTTTAGGGATAAAAAATGCCCACCATAGAGCTTTAAACGACGCTTTGGCTGCGGCTGAAATTTTTAAACATTGTCTTGGCAAACTCCCTTATCATATCAAAACCACTGAAGAACTTATAAATTTTACCAAGACTTCTCGCATAAAGCAAAAATAAAATATTTAAAGAGTATAATTAAAACATAAATGACGGGAGCTTGTGATACAGGCTGAGAGTAAGCTAAAAGCTTAGACCGAACCGGAACTAGATAATGCTAGCGTCGGGAAGATTTATACTTTCTACAATTTACTTGCACCCTCATTTATCCAAATTTTTCAAAGGATAAATATGAAAACTCAAATGCTTTATGCCAAAGAAGGTATTTTTACCAAAGAAATGGAGATTGTTGCTCAAAAAGAAGAAGTAAGCAAAGATTTTTTGCTTGCAAATATAGCTTGTGGTAAGATTATCATCCCTGCTAATATCAATCATAAAAGTCTTGATCCAAATGGTATAGGACTTGGACTTCGCACTAAGGTAAATGTAAATTTAGGTGTTTCAAATGATTGTGTTGATTATAGTGAGGAGATGAAAAAAGTAGAGCTTGCTCACAAATTTGGAATCGAAGCTATTATGGATTTAAGCAATTATGGCAAAACAAGTCGTTTTAGAGATGAGCTTATCGCAGTTTCAAAAGCTATGATAGGAACAGTTCCAGTTTATGATGCGGTAGGATTTTTAGAAAAAGATCTAAAACAAATCAGCGCTAGGGATTTTTTAGATGTGGTTTATCATCATGCAAAAAGCGGGGTTGATTTTATGACTATACATGCGGGTATAAATTCGCGCGCGGCTAGAGTTTTTAAAGAAAGCAAAAGACTTACTAATATAGTTTCTAGAGGAGGATCAGTACTTTATGCGTGGATGGCTATGAAAGAAGCTGAAAATCCTTTTTTTGAATACTATGATGATTTGCTTGAAATTTGTTTAAAATACGATGTGACACTATCTTTAGGTGATGCTTTGCGTCCAGGATCTACACATGATGCAAGTGATGCAGCGCAAATTTCTGAACTTATCGAATTATCTTTACTCACTCAAAGAGCGTGGGAAGCAGGTGTTCAAGTAATGATAGAAGGACCTGGACATATGGCAATTAATGAGATTGAAGCTAATATGCAAATTGAAAAACGCATTTGCAAAGGCGCTCCTTTTTATGTTCTAGGACCTTTAGTTACGGATATTGGTGCTGGATATGATCATATAAGTGGAGCTATCGGTGGTGCTGTGGCTGCTGCTGCGGGTGCTGATATACTTTGTTATGTAACTCCTGCTGAACATTTAAGATTGCCTAATTTAAATGATGTTAGAGATGGTATAGTAGCTACTAAGATTGCAGCTCATGCAGGGGATTTAGCTAAGCTTCCAAAAGAAAGAAAAAGAGATGATGAGATGAGTAAGGCGAGACAGGATATCGACTGGGAGAAAATGTTTAAACTTGCCATTGATGGCGAAAAAGCTAAAAAAATGTTTAACGAAAGACGCCCCGATGATCTAAATTCCTGCTCTATGTGTGGAAAAATGTGTGCTATGAATACAATGAATCAGGTCTTAAAAGGCGAGAATGTAAGTCTAGTTTGAGTAAATTTGCACATTAAGATTTATCATTATCCCATGATCACTAGCCTTTAAGGTCATGGGATAATCAATCTTTACAAGATTGTTATATTGAGCTAAGGCATCTATGAAGTCATATAAGCGTCTAGGATTATTTATCGATGCTCGGATGTTGATTCTATGGGTAAGATATTTTTCTTTTTTATCTAGTTTAAGTTCTGTTATTTGGATATTTTCAAAGTATTTTTCTAAAAAATTTTGAAAGTGCGTGAGATTGAATTGTTGTTCAAATTGCTCTAGACTTTTATTATTTTCTGTTCTTAAGGCGCTTATTTTATTTTCACTAGTATCTAGCTTAGCTTTTGCTGCATTAAATATAGCTGCTTGCGAATTTTTTCTTAAATGGGTTTGTTTGTAATCTTTCAGCACAGGCAATAATAAAAATAAAATCAAAGCAGTACATACAGTAATAAAGCTTAAAACATAAATAACAATCTTTAAAATATTTAATTCTTCAAGACTTTTATCTTTCATTGTAAAACTCCTGAATTTTGTTTACTTATGCTAATAAAGCGATACCAGCCATTGTTTAAACGATAATAAGTTGTAAAACTTTGATCAAAAATACTTTTTAGCGGTGTTTCTAAAAGTAGGGCAAACATTTCTTTTGTTGGCGTAACTCCTATAAGTTTTAGAGAATTTTCTTCTTGTTCTATACTTTCAAGAGTGATTCCATCGGTTTTAACTATTATATCAAAAAGATTTTTTAAGCTATTTTTGAAAGCTTGATTTTGAGTGTGAAAGGTATTTGCAATTTTACTTTGTTCTAGAAGAATATCATATAATTTTCCGTTTTCTTGTGTTTTATTTTGAAATTGCAAAACTTGTTCTTTTTGCTCTTCTATAAAATTATGCGTTAATGCGATTTGAGTAAGATATAGAAAATATACCGCAAAAATAAAAACTATACCAAAACTAAAAAGCCCAAACCATATTTTGTCAAAGAGTGTAAAGATAGGTTTTTTTCTAGGTTGTATGAAGCTATAGCTTTTCACTGAAGCTCCTTTTGCATAAGTTCTATGATTGAATCTAAGGTATTGATTGGCTTAGACTCAATTTCCAGTAAAGTTTCTTCTTCTAAAAATTCAATAGCACTTTGATCAAGCTCTTTGGTGCTAAGGATTAAAGCCTTATCGATAAACGCACTTGGATATTTGTCATCTTTATAAAATTTTTCAATACTTGTAACAATATGACGACAAAGTTCTATGTCGTTTCCAAATTGATCCATTTCTTCAAGATCAAATTTATCTTTGCCATCCAAAAACTCTGAATCATTCTCATTATTTCCTAAAATATTATCAAATTGATCAAGAGCGTTAAGCTTATCTTCTAGGGTTTCATTAAAATTATCAAGCGTTACTTCAGTATCATTTAATGTATCTTCGCCTAAGTTGTCTAAATTCTCTTCTTGATGTCCAAATTCTAGATCCAATTCTTCTTCAAAGAAAATGATATCTCCATATAAAATTTCAATACCTCGGCAAATTATAAGAGTTAGAATATGCTCATGCTTATAGGCGTAAAGAGTTATTTTATCGCTGTTTGGTTTTTCTTTTAAAATATTATGATAAAGTATAGCAAAAGGAGAGTATAAAAAATCTAAACCACCATAATCTTCAAACAATTCATTAAAGTATTCTATGTGTTCTGTTGCTGTGTATATCAAAGCATTATTTAAAGCGATGGATTTTAAGCTCATTTTACCTACATTAAAACGCTCAAAATCCTTGTCGTTTTTACTAGGAATCAAACCTTGCTCTTTGACATTTAAAAATAATGCTGTGTGATAAAATAAAAATTTGCTATTGAGTGTTTTTACATATTCTAATAATTTTTCACTCTTATCAAAGGTTTTTTCATTACTACTTATAAGTTTGTGATTTTTATATATAGAAGTTTTAAGGATGTTTTTTTTATCTTCTAAAATAATACTTGTGAAAAGTTGTGGTAATATTTTTTTAAGTAAAAATAACATTTTATTCCTTAAAATTTATCCATTTGTTCAATTTTTTTAAAATGTTCAAGTAAAAAAAATTTAGCTTGATCTTTATCTAAACTTGAAATATCCAAGGGTTCGCTAAGCCTATAGACTAAATGAGTAAAAGGCTTAGGTAAAATCATTTTATCCCAACTTTTAAATTCCCAAAAATTTCTTGCCTCATAGTTTAAAATTCTTATTTTAACATTTTTTTTCTGTGCAAGCAATACCGCTCCATCTGAAATGCTATGATAAGGTCCGCGTGGCCCATCAGGAGTAATGACTACATCATGATTTTCATCTAAAATTTTAAAAGCACTTCGAAGAGCTGTACTAGCTCCTTTTGAAGTGCTTCCACGCACGGTATCTAATCCAAACAATTTGATAATTCTAGCAATTTGCTCCCCATCTCTATGATGAGAGATCATAACATAAGCTTTTTTTCCTTTTTTGCCAAAATGCCTAAATGCGAAAGGCATAAGGGCAAGACGCCCATGCCAAAAAAGTATCACATTAGAAATTTGATCAACTTTATCACCTTTGTAGGTTTTTTTACAAGTAAGAAAAATCAACCATTGTAGAATGAAAACTAAGCGTGCTATAAAAGCTATTTTAAATGATTTCCCCATATAAAACCATACGCTTTGCATTAGTAATTTTTACTTCTTTAAAAGTTCCTAAGAGCTCTTCGCTGCCTTCAACTTGCACTAGAAAATTATTATCTGTTCTACCCACGATAGCATTGCCTGCTCTTAATTCTTCAAAAAGAACTTTAAAAGTTTTATTTTCTTGTTTTTTAACAATATCGTCTAAAATTTCATTATGACGAGCCTGTAGAGTACTAAGTCGATTTGAGGCTATCTCTTCATCGATTTGATGTGGCATGGTAGCAGCTTTGGTTAAAGGGCGTTTAGAGTATTTAAAAGAAAACATTTGTTCAAAGCGTACTTTTTCTAAAACCTCCATGGTTTCTTCAAAGTCTTTATCGCTTTCTCCTGGAAATGCAACAATAATATCTGTGGATATGCTAACATTTGAGCAAAGTTCTCTTAATTTTAATGCCCTATCTAGATACCATTCTTTGGTGTAACCACGCTTCATAGCTTTTAAAATTTGACTTGAGCCACTTTGCAAAGGCATATGCATTGATTTACAAACTTTTGGATTTTTGGCAAATACTTCTAAAAATTTATCGTCCATATGTAGAGGATGAGGACTTGTAAAACGGATGCGCTCTAATCCTTCTATGGTGCTAAGTTCTTCTAAAAGATCTGAAAAATCCATTTTTTTGTGTTCATTTCTAAATCTTTTACCATAATTATTGACATTTTGTCCTAATAGGAAAATTTCCTTAGCTCCTTTATCTACTGCTTTTTGTGCTTCTTTATAGATGATATTTAAAGGAATGGAAATTTCATCTCCTCTTGTATGGGGAACTATACAATAAGTACAATGCTTATCACAACCTATAGAGATATTAATATATGATTTATAAATGCTATTTCTAAAATCCCCAAAAGCGAATTCACTCTCATCATAATCTATATCAACGCTCATAAATTTAGGAGTGTTAACAGCTTGGGTAATTTTAGAAATATTCCTAGCTCCTAGTACAAAATCCACATAAGGAGCACGACGAAAGATTTCACTCCCTAAATGAGAAGCTGTACATCCACAAACTCCTATTTTTGCGCCTGATTTTTTAACCTTTTCAAAGCCACCCACTTCTGAAAAAAGCTTATGCACAGGCTTTTCACGCACAGAGCAGGTATTGATAAGTATCAAATCTGCTTCTTTAATATCTTCTGTTAAAGTATAATTATCTTTTTGCGTCAGTTCTGCTATCATATGTTCAGAATCTCTGACATTCATTGCACAGCCTAAGGTTTGAATAAAAAGTTTTTTCGAGCTCAAAGAATATGAACCTCATACATAAAATCATTACTATCTAAACCATATCTGATAGTTCTATGATAAACACTTAAGCCTTTTTTTTCAAAGTGTTCAACCAAGGCAATAAGATCTTTGTGTGAATTTTCTTTATCAAAATAAAAAAACTTTTGTCCTTCTTGATTTACAGCCTCTTCAATTTTAGCTAGACTAATATTTTTAGGCTCTTCATTGATTAAATTTCTTGCCAATTTTAAATCCATATTATATCCTTAGCGTCTTTTAAATCTATAATTTTATCAAATTTTACTTTTAATTAAACTTATTAAAGATATACTTTTAATCTACTTTCTTAAAAAAATCCCAAAAGAAAAGGTATCGATAATTATGGAAAGAATCGCAGACATTATAGAAAGCATTGCGAATGAGAAAAATTTAGATATAGAAAGCGTGAAAGAAAAAGTTATTATAGCTTTGATAAATACAGCAAAAAGAATTTATGGGCAAGAATATGACTTTTTTGTAGATAGAAAAAATTTAAATCTTTATCAAAAAATTACAGTTGTGGCTGATAATGACGAAAGATTGAATGAAAATAAAGAAAGTTATATTGAATTTAGCAAGGCTAAAAAAGAAGCGCCTGATGTTGAAATTGGTGATGAGCTTACCTATGAATGTTCTTTAGAAAATTTAGGAAGAACAGCTGTAAATATTTTACATAAAGAATTAGAATACCATATACAAAAACTACTTGAGCAAACCATTTTTGAAAAATATAAAAATAAAGTCGGTCAAATGGTTTTTGGAAATGTTGTGCGAATTGATAATGAGGAAAATACCTATATAGAAATCGATGAGCTAAGAGCTTTTTTACCTAGAAAAAATCGCATCAAGGGTGAAAAATTTAAAGTGGGCGATGTTGTTAAAGCTGTGATACGCCGTGTTTATACGGATAAGGGTATTAAAATGGAGCTAAGTCGCACAAGCCCTAAATTTTTAGAATGTTTACTTGAAGCAGAGGTGCCTGAAATTAAAGATGGATATGTAAGCGTAGTTAAATGCGCTAGAATTCCTGGAGAAAGAGCGAAAATTATACTTCAAGCAAATGGGGCAAATATTGATCCTGTGGGAGCTACTGTAGGTGTAAAAGGGGTTAGAATCAACGCTGTGAGTAAAGAATTACATAATGAAAATATAGATTGTATTGAATTTAGCAATGAACCTGAAATTTTAATCGCAAGAGCTTTAGCACCTGCTATAGTGAGTTCTGTAAAAATTGAAAATGAAAAAGCAATTGTAACTCTAAACAGCGAGCAAAAGAGTAAGGCCATTGGAAAAAGCGGTATTAATATTCGTCTTGCGGGTATGCTTAGTGGATATGAAATCGAACTTAATGAAGTGAATGCTCGCACCACAAGCAATACTTTAAGTAATGAAGAAGCCTTGAAAAACTTGCAAGATTTATTTAAAATTTAATCTTTTAATTTGTGAATTTGTAAAATTCACAAATATTTCTTATCAAACCATCTCCAATAAAAAGCCGCAAATATAAATACCATTCCAAGTAAAGCCGTGATTGTAGCAAGCTTAAAACCTTGTTCAAACAATAAGCCCATGAGTTGAGAAATAAGAGCGCTAAAGCTAAGATAAACCATATCTGTATAAGCAATCACTCTGCCATAGTAAGTTTTATCACAATTTTTCTGAATCATAGTATAAGTATAAGCCCAAAGGGATGAGGTACAAAATCCCGCAGCAATAAGGCCTATAAATGAAATATAAAAATTAAACTGGGTTAAAGCCCAAAGTATAATTCCTAAACCTTGACCTAAGTATAGAAAAAATACATTTTTATTGTTTGTGATTTTACTTAGAAAAATAGGACCAAAAGCTAAAGCTAAAGCCCTTATTGCATTTAAAAACCCTATAACCAAAGCAGCGGATAAAACTTCTTTGTATTCGTGTTGGGCTAATAAAGTTACGAGTGTTTCATAAGCGGTAAGTCCTATAAAAGCGTGCAATATAATAAGATGAAGGATAATTTTATTTTGTAAAACATATAAAAAACCTTCTTTAATCAGAATAAAAAATTTATTTTGAATTTTTTGTTTAAAATGAGGAATATGAAGTTTGGTTAAAAATAAAATTCCAATAATTATCAGACAACAATCAAACAAAAAGGCCGCTTTAATGCCAAAGAAATTGATAAAAATTCCCGCACTTGCCATACTTGCTGTATAAGAAACCGCCCAAATTACACTATGCATCTCATTAGCAAGCTTGAGTTCTTTTGGATTTAAAATTTTAGCTAGCAAGCTCATTTCAGCTTGAAAATAAATCGAAGCCACGCAAAGTCTAACAAAAATTAAAATAAATAAAAGCCAAAGCATGCTAAGACTGGTTACAAAGATAAGGCAGAAAATAGAAACAAGTTCTATGCTAATCATACTTAACAAAAGCTTTTTGGGTTTATTTTTTTCTACTATAACTCCATTAATAGGAGCAAGCAAAACTCCTGGTAAAAAAGCAAGCATAGCGCTTGTAGCCGTTGCCCAAGTAGGAGCGTTAAGGCTTACTAAAAGAGTAAAAACACCTGTTTGGGAAAACCAAGCGCCAAAATACACGATAAATTGTACTAAGGTTAGTATTCTAATATTTTTATTATTTTTCAATAAGTCAATATAATTCATAAGCGAAACTATAGCATAATTTATGTTTTTAAATGCTATAATAAAGCTAAAAATGGATTTAAGGAAATAACTTGAAAAGATTAGATAAAGAAGAAGCTCTTTATTTGTTAAGGAATGCAAATTTAGCAGAACTTGGAGAAATGGCTTATCAAAGAAAATTAGAACTTCATCCCGAAAAAATTACCACCTTTGTTGTAGATAGAAATATAAACTACACCAATGTTTGTTGCATAGATTGTTCTTTTTGTGCTTTTTATCGCCATCATAAAGAAGATGACGCTTATATTTTGAGTTTTGAAGAAATTGGTAAAAAAATCGAAGAGCTTGAAGCTATTGGAGGGACGCAAATTCTTTTTCAAGGCGGGGTGCATCCTAAATTAAAAATAGAATGGTATGAAGAGCTTGTTTCGTGGATTAAGGAGCATTATCCAAATATTACCGTGCATGGTTTTTCTGCAGTTGAGATTGCTTATATTGCCAAGGCTTCTAAAATTTCAATTTCTGAAGTTTTACAAAGACTTCAAGCTAAAGGTTTGTTTTCAATACCTGGAGCGGGTGCTGAGGTATTAAGCGATAGAGTGCGAGATATTATCGCGCCTAATAAATGCGATACTGCTACTTGGCTAGAAGTACATAGAAGAGCGCATGAAATCGGTATGAAAAGCACTGCTACTATGATGTTTGGAACGGTTGAAAGTGATGAGGAGATTATAGATCACTTCGAGCATTTAAGAAAATTACAAGATGAAACAGGAGGATTTAGAGCTTTTATTTTATGGAGTTTTCAAAGTGAAAATACAGCATTAATCCAAAAACATCCTGAAATCATGAAGCAAAGTTCAAACAAATATTTAAGACTTTTAGCTTTGGCTAGACTTTATTTGGATAATTTTAAAAATTTACAAAGTTCTTGGGTAACACAAGGTTCATTGATTGGGCAACTTGCTTTAAAATTTGGGGCCAATGATTTAGGCTCAACCATGATGGAAGAAAATGTTGTAAGCGCTGCAGGTGCGAGTTATAGAATGAATCAAGATGAGATGATAAGACTGATTAAAAGCTTAGGTGAAAATCCCGCTAAGCGTAATACAGCTTATGAAATTTTAGAAAGGTTTTAATGCAGAATTTAGAAGTTAGTAGAGTAAAAATTCCTTTTATTTTTGAAGAAAATAACGATTTTCCTATTGTTATCTTAAAGCTTGTTTTTAGAAATTGTGGAAGAAGTTATGATGAAATAGCAGGACTTGCAAAGATGTTTGCAAGAATTTTAAATGAGGGTGTAGATGATAGCTTTTTTAAAGAATTGGAATTTAAAGCTGTAAATTTGGAAGCAAGTAGTGGTTTTGAAAGTTTAGAAATCAATCTTTCTTGCTTGAAAGAAAATTTTGAATTTGCCTTAAAACACTTAGAAAACTTACTCTTAAATCCTAGATTTGAAGAAAAAATTTTAGAAAAATTAAAAATCAATGCCCTAGGTGAGCTTGCTAGTAAAAATAGTGATTTTGATTATTTAGCAAAAAATTTGCTTAATAGCGAAATTTTTGAATGTAAAGAATTTCAAAGTCCAAATGATGGCGATGAAAAAAGTATCAAGCAAATTTCTTTAAGCGACTTGGAGAGTTTTTATAAGAAAAATATTAATTTAAGCAATCTTGTAGTGATTTTAGGCGGGAATTTAGCCCAAGAAAAGGCTAAAGGCTTATTAAATAAATTATTAGCAAAACTTCAAAAAGGCAGTCAAAATTCACAAAAAACTTATGAAATTAACTCAAAAAATAAAGACATAATCCAAATCAGAAAAGAAAGCGAACAAGCCTATATTTACTTTGCTGCACCCTTTTTTACAAAATTTAATGATAAGGATTTTTATCTTGCAAAAATCGCACTATTTATTTTAGGTCAAGGCGGTTTTGGATCAAGGATAATGGAAGAAATTCGTGTTAAAAGAGGGCTTGCGTATTCTGCTTATGCTATGCTTGATATGAATGCATCTTTTACTAGAGTTTTTGGTTATTTGCAAACTAAAAATGAAAGTGCTAAAGAAGCTAAAAAGATAGTTAAAGAAGTATTTAGAGATTTTGTAAAAGAAGGAGTGAGTCAAAATGAGCTTGTGCAGGCTAAAAATTTTCTCATAGGTTCAACTCCTTTGCGTTATGAAAGTCTTAGTAGGCGTTTGTCGATAAGTTTTAATGAGTACTATCAGGGATTGCCAAAAGGATATTATAAAGAAGAATTAAAGCTTATAGAAAAAGTAGAGCTTCAAGAGCTAAATGCTTATATTCAAAAACATAATGAAATTTTAGATTTAAATTTTGCAAGTATTGCAAATGAAAATTAAAGAAAATGATTTTGATTTTTTTAAAAAATTAAAAATTAAAAGCGCGATTGATTTAGCGCTTATCTTACCTAAAAAAATCGAAAATTTAAGTCCAAGCAAAACACCTAAAGAAAATGAGCTATGCACTCAAAAAATAATCATTAAAAGCATTCATTCAAAAAAAGGTCAGTTCTTTGGTTTGGGATTTTGTAAAGAGTGGAGTCAAGACATTTCCTTTGTGTTTTTTCATCCTAGGGCTTGGCACTTTGGAATTTGCAAAATAGGCAAAGAACTTATTTTAAATGGGAAACTTACGCGTTTTGGCCATGTTTGGCAATTTAACAATCCTAAAATTTTAACTTCTTTTGCAGGTTTTGCTCCAAAATATCAAATTCAAGGTTTACAAGATAAAAAAATTTCTGAATTTATACACAAATATCTTAATTATGAAAATTTAAAAGAAAGTGGGATTGAGGATAAATATATCCATTTTCTTTTAAATTTACACACTTATGATGAAAAAAGTTTTTTGATGTTTGAGAATTTGGAGCGCTTTGAGAAAGATTTAAAATATATTGAAATTTACAATTTTTTAAAACGCTTGAAGGCTAAAAAAAGTCACTTTAAAGCTTATGAAATTGAAATTTTCAATATAGCCAATTGGCTAAAAAATTTACCCTTTTCACCCACTCGTGATCAATTAAATGCTTTAAAGGATATAGAGCAAGATTTGGGCTCTAAAGAAGCTAAAAGACGGGTGATTATGGGGGATGTAGGCTGTGGCAAGACTTTGGTTTTGTTGGGCGCTGCTTTGATGGTGTATCCAAAACAAGCTATCTTAATGGCTCCTACTAGCATACTTGCCAATCAACTCTATGAAGAGGCAAAAAAGCTTTTGCCTGAATTTGTGGATATTTTATTTATTAAAGGGGGTAAAAAAGAAAAAGATTTGGAAGAAAAAATTAAAAAAGCCAATTTGATTATAGGAACCCATGCGCTCATTCACCTTCAAAGTCATAATGCTGTGCTTGTAATGATAGATGAGCAGCATCGCTTTGGCTCTGCGCAGCGTCAGCAAATTTATTCTTTAAATGAAAATGAATTAGCCCCACATTTTATACAATTTTCTGCAACTCCCATTCCAAGAACTTTAAGCATGATACAATCAGAACTTTTAAATTTTAGTTTTATCAAGGAAATGCCTTTTAAAAAGGATATCACCACTCTTTGTATACAAAATGAAGGTTTTGCAAAGCTTAGTGAAAAAATCAAAGAAGAAATCGCACAAAATCATCAAATCATCATCATCTATCCCTTAGTCAATCCAAGCGATAAAATTCCTTATCTTTCTTTAGAACAAGCAAGGAGGTATTGGGAGGATAATTATGAAAAAGTTTTTGTTACGCATGGAAAAGACAAGCAAAAGGATGAAATTTTGGAGCGGTTTCGTGATGAGGGAAATATTTTATTAAGCACCACAGTCGTAGAAGTAGGAATTTCATTGCCAAGGCTTAGTACTATTGTTATTGTAGGAGCGGAGCGCTTAGGCCTTGCTACCTTGCATCAACTTCGCGGACGCGTGGGCCGTGTCGGACTTAAAAGCACTTGTTATCTTTATACAAAACTCAAAGAAATTCCAAGTCGTTTAAAAGAATTTGCTAGTACTTTAGATGGTTTTAAAATCGCAGAACTTGATCTTAAAAATCGTTTGAGTGGAGATTTGCTCGATGGATTTATCCAGCATGGAAATGAATTTAAATATTTTGATTTTTCCAAAGATGAATACATTTTGGAAAAAGCAAAAAAAGATTTGATGGAAATATAATCTTAATGTCCACCAAAACGATAAAGCATATTTTGAAAATGCGAGGCTATCATTTGTGCGCGCTGTAAAATAACATTTTTCATTTCTTCATTATTGTAAATTTTATCTAAACTTTCTTCAAAAAGTCCTAACCAAATTCCAAAAAATTCTTGCGGAAAAGGAGGCAAATCAAGATGTTTTTTTAGAGGTTGTCCGATATAATCACCTTCCCCTAGCAACATTCCTGCCCAAAAATTCCCTATTTTTGCTTTGTGCTCTTTCCAAGCTTCATCGCTAGTTCCTATGGCATTGTTAAAAATAGGCCCTAAATCCTTATCTTTTCTTATTTTATCATAAAAAAGTTCCATAAGTTTAGCTATACTTTCTTGATTTATAGTTTCATATTTCATTGTGTTTGCCTTTGGATAAAAATTTATCGTTAATATAGCACAAACAAAATGAGATAAAATTAACATAGGTTAAATATTATAATGCAAGAGTATTTAGATTTTTTAAAGGGTATAGGTAAAATAAGAAAATTTGAAAAAAATAATATTTTATTTTTTGAAGGCGAAAAGGCATTAAAATTTTTTATTCTTTTAAAAGGTAGAGTGCGTGTATACAAAAGCACAGCAGGCGAAAAAGAGATTACTTTGCATTATTTTACCCCGCCTAATTTTATAGCCGAAATGCCTACATTTAAGCGTTTGAGATATCCAGCAAATGCTATTTGTGAAGAATATTGTGAAATTTTAGAAATTGATTTTGAAGATTTTGAAACCCTGTGCAGCCAAAATAAAGAATTTAATTTCTTGCTTATTTCATCTCTTTTTGAAAAAATTAAAATTTTAGAAAAAAAATTATTAGAAAATTCTTTGGATTTAAAAAGTAAACTTGCAAGATATCTTTTGGAAAATGAAAAGAATTTGGCTCAAATTTCGCAAAGACAAATTGCAGTGGATTTAAGTGTTCGTGCTGAATCTTTGTCAAGAATTCTAAAAGAATTTAAAAATTCAGAGCTAATTGAGACAAAAAAGGGTAAAATTGAGATCCTAGATAAAGAGGGTTTAAAAAAAGGACTTTGGTAATAGGAATAAAATGGATTTTGATTTTATACTAGCTAATTCAAATGCTTTTATTGCAGCTGCTTGGCTTACTTTAAAACTTAGTTTTTTTGGTATTATTTTTTCTATAATTATAGGCTTTTTTTGTATTTTAATGAGTTATTTTAAAATAACGATTATGGAAGCTTTTTGTAAAGTTTATATAGAATTTTCTCGCAATACTCCTTTATTGATACAGCTTTTTTTCTTGTATTATGCTTTGCCTAAATTTGATATTCATTTAGAACAAATTCCGCCTTTGAATTTGATTTGTTTAAGTGTAGATGAGGCCTTGCGTCCAGCGTTTGCTTGTGCTATTGTGGGGCTTAGTTTTTTGGGCGGTTCTTATATGGCAGAGAGTTTTAGAGCTGGTTTTGAAGCCATTAAAAAGCAGCAATTTGAAGCAGGTCTTTCTTTGGGTTTTACTAAATTGAATAATTTGCGTTATGTTATAATGCCTCAAGCTTTAGGGGTTTGCTTACCAGGAATAAGCGCAAATATTGTTTTTCTTATTAAAGAAACCTCTGTTGTGAGCATTATAGCTTTGCCGGATTTAGTCACCGTTATGAAGGGTTTAAATTCACTTACTTATAAAACGGATGAGCTTTTATTGCTTTTGTTTTTGGGATATTTATGTATCATACTGCCTATTTCTTTGTTTTTGTTCTTTTTGGAAAAAAGGTTTTCAAATGTTTGATCTATTAAATCCAGATACTTTAAGTCGACTTTGGAAAGGCTTGTATATCACACTTGAAATTTCTATTGTAAGTATTATTATAACTTCTTTTGGCGGGCTTTTTTTAGGTATTTTGATGAGTCTGAAAAATCGTTATATTTATATTTTATGTCGTTTTGCTTTAGAATTTGTTCGTGTTATGCCGCTACTAGTATGGCTTTTTATGGTATATTTTGGACTTTCTAGATGGTTGGGTATAAATTTAAGCAGTGTAAGTTCGGCTATTATTGTTTTTGGTATTTGGGGAAGTTTTGAAATGATGGATTTGGTAAGAACTTCTTTAAAAAGCATTCCTAAACACCAATACGAAAGTGCAGCAAGTCTTGGTTTAAATAAAGCTCAAAGTTATTTTTATATTATCATTCCTCAAGCTATGCGTCGTTTAACACCTATGAGTATGAATTTATTAACACGCATGATTAAAAGTACAACTTTTGCTTATTTAATCGGTGCGGTAGAGCTTGTAAAAGTGGGGCAGCAAATCATCGAATTTAACAACAAAAATGATTTAGCACCATTTATTATTTATGGTCTAATCTTTTTTATCTTTTTTTTAATTTGCTATCCTGTTACTTTATATTCTAAAAAATTAGAAAAAAAATGGAGTTAAAATGAGTATTTTAAAGATAAAAAATTTGCAAAAATATTATGGCTCTCATCATGCTTTAAAGAATATCAACTTAGAAGTAAAACAAAAAGAAGTGGTGGTGATTTTAGGTCCAAGTGGTTGCGGAAAATCTACTCTTTTGCGTTGTATTAATGGGCTTGAGGAAATTGCAGATGGGGTTATAGAAATAGGACAAGATAAGATCGATAAAAATTTTAAAGATTGGACAAGAGTGCGTCAAAAAGTGGGTATGGTATTTCAATCATACGAGCTATTTGAACATTTAAGCGTGAAAGATAACATACTTTTAGGTCCTTTAAAAGTACAAAAAAGAGCTAAAGAAGAAGTTTTGCAAGAAGCTAAAATTTGGCTTGAAAAAGTAGGTTTAGCACATAAAATCGATGCTTATCCAAAAGAGTTAAGCGGAGGGCAAAAACAAAGAATAGCTATAGTGCGCAGTCTTTGCATGAATCCAGAGCTTATGCTTTTTGATGAGGTTACAGCAGCACTTGATCCTGAAATCGTTCGTGAAGTTTTAGAGGTAATTTTAAATTTGGCAAAAGATGGAATGACTATGCTTATAGTCACTCACGAGATGGGATTTGCAAGAGCGGTAGCCGATAGAATAATTTTTATGGATAATGGAGAAATTATCGAAGAAAATACTCCTGATGGTTTTTTTGAAAATCCTAAAAGCGAAAGAGCTAAGAAATTCCTTAATTTATTTGACTATCATAAATGATTTCAATAAAAAATCTTAGTTTTTGTATTTTTAATGGGAAATTTTTAATTATGAAATTGTTTTTTAAATAATTTATAGCGCATAATCTTGACAAACTATTTTTTTTCAGATATAATAACATCTTTAAATTATTTGCTGGTTTAGCTCAGTTGGTAGAGCAGCTGCCTTGTAAGCAGCAGGTCGGGGGTTCAAGTCCCTTAACCAGCTCCATTATTTTAGCAGTGTTTGACCAGAATATTACAATAAGCTTAGATGTAATATTTCATTTATGGTGAGTTACTCAAGTGGCCAACGAGGGCAGACTGTAAATCTGCTGGCTTTCGCCTTCCGTGGTTCGAATCCACGACTCACCACCATGCTTTGCGGGAGTAGCTCAGTTGGCTAGAGCATCAGCCTTCCAAGCTGAGGGTCGCGGGTTCGAGTCCCGTTTCCCGCTCCAAAGTTTGACTGGGAGCTGTATTTTTTTTCTAACTTACAGTAAATCCCCTAAAATTGTTTTTTAGTTGTCTATGTTTTTATATAATTTTTCTGAGCGCTCGTATGGCTCAGAGGTAGAGCACTCCCTTGGTAAGGGAGAGGTCGCGGGTTCAATTCCCGCTATGAGCTCCATAAAATTGAAAAAATTATAAATATAGACTTGCCTTGTTAAATTTTTATATGGAGGAAAAAATGGCTAAAGAAAAATTTTCACGTAATAAGCCACATGTAAACATTGGTACTATTGGTCACGTTGACCACGGTAAAACTACTTTGACAGCTGCTATTTCTGCTGTTCTTTCAAGAAGAGGTTTGGCAGAACTTAAAGATTATGATAATATTGATAACGCTCCTGAAGAAAAAGAAAGAGGTATCACTATTGCAACTTCTCATATTGAATATGAAACAGATAATCGCCACTATGCACACGTTGATTGTCCAGGTCACGCTGACTATGTTAAAAACATGATCACTGGTGCTGCTCAAATGGACGGTGCTATCCTTGTTGTTTCTGCAGCTGATGGTCCTATGCCACAAACTAGAGAGCACATCCTTCTATCGCGCCAAGTAGGTGTTCCATATATCGTTGTATTTATGAATAAAGCAGATATGGTTGATGATGCTGAACTTTTAGAATTGGTTGAAATGGAAATTAGAGAATTATTAAGCTCTTATGATTTCCCAGGTGATGACACACCTATTATTTCAGGTTCTGCTTTAAAAGCTCTTGAAGAAGCAAAAGCTGGACAAGATGGCGAATGGTCAGCGAAAATTATGGATCTTATGGCTGCTGTTGATAGCTATATTCCAACTCCAACTCGTGACACTGAAAAAGATTTCTTAATGCCAATTGAAGATGTTTTCTCAATTTCAGGTCGTGGTACTGTTGTTACAGGTAGAATTGAAAAAGGTATTGTAAAAGTTGGTGATACTATAGAAATCGTTGGTATTAAAGATACTCAAACAACAACTGTAACTGGCGTTGAAATGTTTAGAAAAGAAATGGATCAAGGTGAAGCAGGGGATAATGTTGGTGTTCTTCTTCGTGGTACAAAAAAAGAAGAAGTTATCCGCGGTATGGTTCTTGCTAAACCAAAATCAATTACTCCACATACTGATTTCGAAGCTGAAGTTTATATCCTAAATAAAGATGAGGGTGGTAGACATACTCCATTCTTTAATAACTATAGACCGCAATTCTATGTAAGAACAACAGATGTAACAGGTTCTATTAAATTAGCTGATGGCGTTGAAATGGTTATGCCTGGTGAAAATGTAAGAATTACTGTAAGCTTGATTGCACCAGTAGCGCTTGAAGAAGGTACTCGTTTTGCTATCCGTGAAGGTGGTAAAACTGTTGGTTCAGGTGTTGTTTCTAAAATTATTAAGTAATTTTAAAAGCCAAGTTTAATACTTGGCTTTAAATTTTTTAAGGAAAATATAAATGAGAATTAAAGTTGGTTTAAAATGTGAAGAATGTGGTGATATTAATTATAGCACCTATAAAAATGGCAAAAATACTACAGAAAAATTGGAATTAAAAAAATATTGCCCAAGATTAAAAAAACACACACTTCACAAAGAAGTTAAGCTAAAAAGTTAAGCTTATGCCCTAGGGCAATAGCTCCAACGGTAGAGCACCGGATTCCAAATCCGATGGTTGGGGGTTCGAATCCCTCTTGCCCTGCCATAATTAAGGTTTAAATAAATGGAAAAATTAATAACTTATTTTAAATTATCAAAAGTCGAATTAAGGAAAGTAATTTTTCCTTTAAAAGAACAGGTAAGAAATGCTTATATTACAGTTTTTGTAGTGGTTGCGGTTATTTCTTTGTTTTTGGCGTTAGTGGATTGGATTATGTCCTCTATTGTTTCTGCGATTGTATAAAGGAGAACAAAATTTGAGTACTCATAAATGGTATGCAATCCAAACTTATGCTGGTAGCGAAATGGCAGTTAAAAGAGCCATTGAAAATTTAGTAAAAGATAATGGAATCGAAGAGCAACTAAAAGAAATAGTTGTTCCGACTGAAGATGTTATTGAATTTAAAAATGGAAAAGAGAAGATAAGTGAAAGAAGTTTGTATTCTGGGTATGTTTTTGCACATCTAGATTTAAATACAGAACTTTGGCATCGCATTCAATCTCTTCCAAAAGTTGGTCGTTTTATTGGAGAATCAAAAAAACCTACTCCTTTAACAGAAAAAGATATTAATTTAATTTTGGAAAAAGTGCATAATCGTGCTGCTCCAAAACCTAAAATCTCTTTTGAAGAAGGAGAAAATGTAAGAATTACTGAAGGTCCATTTGCAAACTTTACTGCTATAGTAGAAGAATACGATATGGTTCGTGGATTATTAAAACTTAATGTTTCTATTTTTGGACGTTCTACTCCAGTAGAGATCTTGTATTCTCAAGTTGAGAAAATAATTTAATTTATATCAAGTAAGGAGATTTGTTATGGCTAAAAAAGTCGTAGGCGAAATTAAATTGCAAATTGTAGCTACAAAAGCTAATCCATCACCACCTGTAGGTCCTGCTTTGGGTCAGCAAGGTGTAAATATCATGGAATTTTGTAAAGCTTTTAATGAAAGAACAAAGGATATGGCAGGATTTAATATTCCTGTTGTTATTACTGTTTATGCTGATAAAAGCTTTACTTTTATTACAAAACAGCCACCTGCTACAGATTTAATTAAAAAAGCAGCTGGAATTTCTAAAGGTACAGATAATCCACTTAAGAACAAGGTAGGTAAATTAACTCGTGCCCAAGTTTTAGAAATTGTTGATAAAAAAATTGCAGATTTAAATACTAAGGATAGAGATCAAGCTGCGAAAATTATTGCAGGTTCAGCTCGCTCTATGGGTGTTGAAATCGTAGATTAAAACCTTTTACCGCTAAGGTAAAAAGCGGTAGCACTTTAAAAATGCGGAGAAAAATATATGGCTAAAATAACTAAAAGATTAAAAGAATTATCACAAAAAATTGATGTAAGCAAAGAGTATGCTTTAAATGAAGCAATTGAAACAGTAAGAAATTTAAAATCTGCAAAATTTGATGAAACTGTTGAAATCGCACTTAAATTGAATGTTGATCCAAGACATGCAGATCAAATGGTTAGAGGTTCTGTTGTACTTCCTGCTGGAACAGGTAAAAAAGTTCGTGTAGCTGTTATTGCAAAAGATGCTAAGGCAGATGAAGCAAAAAATGCTGGAGCAGATATTGTAGGAAGTGATGACTTGATAGAAGAAATTCAAAAAGGCAATATGAATTTTGATGTATTAATCGCAACTCCTAATTTAATGGGTCTTGTGGGTAAAGTAGGTAGAATCTTAGGACCTAAAGGTTTAATGCCAAATCCAAAAACCGGAACAGTTACTATGGATGTAGCTCAAGCAGTTAATAATGCTAAAAGCGGACAAGTAAATTTCCGTGTAGACAAACAAGGAAATATTCATGCAGGCCTTGGAAAAGTAAGTTTTTCTAAAGAGCAACTTTGGGATAATATTTCTACTTTTATTAAAGCGATTAATAAACATAAACCTGCAGCAGCTAAAGGTAGATATATTAAAAGCGCAGCTTTGTCTTTAACAATGAGTCCTTCTGTAAAACTTGAAACGCAAGAATTACTTGATATGAAGTAAGAGTTGCTATAATGCAACTCTTTTTAAATAAACATCTGAAAAAATTTTTATTTTTTGAGATGTTTATTTTAGATTGAAGATAGTCGAGGCGAAAGCTTAATTTGGGTAAAACCACTCTGCTTGAAATCTCAATCGGAAAGGAGAAAATGTGACTAGAAGCGAAAAAGTTGAGATTATTGCTAAACTTCAAGAAGAATTTAAAATTAGCGAAGCAATTGTAGTTTGTAATTACAAAGGCTTGAGCACTAAAAAGCTTGAAGAACTTAGAAATAATGCGAGAGAAAACAATGTAAAAGTTCAAATTATTAAAAACACTTTGGCTAACATTGCTCTTAATAATTCCGGTAAAACAGGTCTGGTTCTTAAAGATACTAATATTTATCTTTGGGGCGAGGATCAACTTAGCGTTTCAAAAGTAGCAGCTAAATTTGAAGAAAATAATGATAAATTTGAAATTAAAACTGCTCATATTGAAGGTGAAGTTGCAGATGTTGCTAAGGTTAGAGCTTTGGCAAAAATGCCTTCTCGCAACGAGTTGCTTGCTATGCTTTTGCAAGTTTGGAATGCGCCAATTACCAATTTCACTATTGGTTTAAATGCGCTTAAAAATAAAAAAGAATCTGAATAATAAATAAAGGATAAAAAATGGCAATTTCTAAAGAAGATGTATTAGAATTTATTTCAAATTTAAGTGTTCTTGAGCTTTCTGAGCTTGTAAAAGAATTTGAAGAAAAATTTGGTGTATCTGCTGCTCCTGTAATGGTAGCAGGTGGTGCAGCAGCAGGTGGTGCAGCAGCTGCAGCTGAAGAAAAAACTGAATTTGATATCGTTTTAGTTGATGGTGGTGCTAAAAAGATCGAAGTAATTAAAATCGTTCGTGCTTTAACTGGTCTTGGACTTAAAGAAGCAAAAGATGCAGTAGAGCAAACACCTTCAACCTTAAAAGAAGGCGTGGCTAAAGCTGATGCAGAAGAAGCTAAAAAACAACTTGAAGAAGCTGGTGCTAAAGTAGAACTTAAGTAATTAAGCTTTAAAAGTTTAAGAAGATTTGCTTATTTAAGTAAGTCTTCTTTTTTATTTTTTACCTAGATATTAGGTCTTCTTTTTTAAATTTACAAAATTTACCACGAGGTATATGCAATATGTTAGACAATAAATTAAGAAATCGTTTAAGAGTAGATTTCTCCAATATTTCAAAGCAAATAGAAATTCCAAATCTTCTTCAACTTCAAAAAGCAAGTTTTGATTATTTTTTAAATCTTGAAAATGGTGAAAGTGGAATAGAAAAAGTATTTAAATCAATCTTTCCTATCCATGATCCACAAAATAGGTTAAGTCTTGAGTATGTTAGTAGCGAAATTGGAAAACCAAAATACACAATTCGTGAGTGCATGGAAAGAGGTTTGACTTACTCTGTAAATTTAAAAATGAAAATCCGTCTTACCTTACATGAGAAAGATGAGAAAACAGGTGAAAAAGTTGGTATAAAAGATATCAAGGAACAAGAAATTTATATAAGAGAAATTCCATTGATGACAGATAGGGTTTCTTTTATTATCAATGGGGTTGAAAGAGTTGTAGTTAATCAGCTTCATAGAAGTCCAGGCGTAATCTTCAAAGAAGAAGAAAGCTCGACTGTTGTTAATAAGCTTGTATACACTGCTCAAATTATTCCTGATCGCGGTTCTTGGCTTTATTTTGAATATGATGCTAAGGATGTATTGTATGTAAGGATTAATAAAAGAAGAAAAGTTCCAGTAACAATGCTTTTTAGAGCTTTAGGATATAAAAAACAAGATATTATTAAATTATTTTATCCTATTCAGACTATTCACGTTAAAAAAGATAAATTTTTAACAGAATTTAATCCAAGTGATTTTATGGATAGAATAGAATACGATATCAAGGATGAAAAGGGTAATATTATCCATCAAGCCGGTAAAAGATTAACCAAGAAAAAAGCCGAACAGCTTATTAAAGATGGCTTAAAATGGATAGAATATCCAGTAGAAATTTTGTTAAATCGTTATCTAGCCAATCCTATTATTGATAAAGAAAGTGGCGAAGTTTTATTTGACTCTCTAACTTTACTTGATGAAAGCAAACTTGCTAAAATTAAAGAGCAAAAAAGTTTTGAAATAGCTAATGACTTGGCAAATGGAGTGGATGCAGCTATTATTAATTCATTTGCACAAGATAATGAAACTTTAAAATTATTAAAACAAAGTGAAAATATCGATGATGAAAATGATTTAGCAGCTATTAGAATTTATAAAGTAATGCGCCCAGGTGAGCCTGTTGTAAAAGATGCGGCTAAAGCCTTTGTTAATGATTTATTTTTTAATCCTGAAAGATATGATCTTACTAAAGTAGGTCGTATGAAAATGAACCATAAACTAGGACTTGAAGTTCCAGAATATGTAACAGTTCTAACCAATGAAGACATTATCAAAACTGCAAAATATTTAATTAAAGTAAAAAATGGTAAAGGACATATTGATGATAGAGATCATTTAGGAAATCGTCGTATACGTTCTATAGGTGAACTTTTAGCTAATGAACTTCATTTAGGTCTTGCAAAAATGCAAAAGGCGATCAGAGATAAATTTACTTCTTTAAATGCGGATCTTGATAAAGTAATGCCTTATGATTTAATCAATCCTAAAATGATTACTACAACTATCATTGAATTTTTTACAGGAGGTCAGCTTTCGCAATTTATGGATCAAACCAACCCTTTAAGCGAGGTTACTCATAAGCGTCGTTTATCAGCGCTTGGTGAAGGTGGACTTGTAAAAGAAAGAGCAGGTTTTGAAGTACGTGATGTTCACTCGACACATTATGGTAGAATTTGTCCAGTTGAAACACCTGAAGGTCAAAATATTGGTTTGATTAACACTCTTTCTACTTATGCAAAAGTAAATGAACTTGGCTTTGTTGAAGCACCATATAGAAAAGTTGCAAATGGTAAAGTGACTAATGAAGTTGTTTATCTTACAGCGACACAAGAAGAAGGCTTGTTTATCGCACCAGCTTCAACTAAGGTTGATGCTAAAGGCAATATAGTAGAAGAATTTGTTGAGGCTAGACAAGATGGTGAAACTATACTTGCAAGACGCGAAGAAGTGCAATTAATCGATCTTTGCTCAGGTATGGTTGTTGGAGTTGCAGCTTCTTTGATTCCGTTTTTAGAGCACGATGATGCAAACAGAGCGCTAATGGGTTCAAACATGCAACGTCAAGCTGTGCCACTTCTTACTGCTTCAGCTCCGATAGTAGGAACAGGTATGGAACAAATTATTGCGCGTGATGCTTGGGAAGCTGTTAAAGCAAAGCGTGGCGGTGTGGTTGAGAAAGTGGATAATAAAAGCATTTTTATTTTAGGTGAAGATGATAAAGGTCCATTTATTGACCATTACACTATGGAGAAAAATTTAAGAACCAATCAAAATACAAATTATATTCAACACCCTATTGTTAAAAAAGGTGATATAGTAAAAGCAGGACAAATTATCGCAGATGGTCCTTCTATGGATCAAGGCGAACTTGCTATAGGTAAAAATGCTTTAATCGCTTTTATGCCTTGGAATGGTTATAACTATGAGGATGCTATAGTAGTAAGTGAAAGAATTATACGCGAAGATACTTTTACTAGTGTTCATATTTACGAAAAAGAAATTGAAGCAAGAGAACTAAAAGACGGTATAGAAGAAATTACCAAAGATATTCCAAATGTAAAAGAAGAAGATGTTGCGCATCTTGATGAGAGCGGTATTGCAAAAATTGGTACCCATATTAAACCAGGTATGATTTTGGTGGGTAAGGTTTCTCCAAAAGGTGAGGTTAAACCAACTCCTGAAGAAAGACTTTTAAGAGCGATTTTTGGAGAAAAAGCAGGACATGTTGTGAATAAATCCCTTTATGCAACCGCTTCTTTAGAAGGTGTTGTTGTGGATGTTAAAATTTTCACTAAAAAAGGCTATGAAAAAGATGATCGCGCAATAAAATCTTATGATAAAGAAAAAATGGCTTTAGAAAAAGAGCATCATGATAGACTTTTGATGATGGATAGAGAAGAAATGCTTCGTGTTTGTGCTCTTCTTTCCAAAGCCCCTTTAAATAGCGATCAAAAAATTGGAGATAAAAATTATAAAAAAGGACAAACTGCAGATATTAGCGAACTTGAAAAAATCAATCGTTTTACTTTAACAACTTTGATTAAAGCTTATTCTAAAGAGATTCAAAAAGAATACGATGATTTAAAAAATCATTTCCAAAATGAGAAGAAAAAGCTTAAAGCTGAACATGATGAAAAACTTGAAATTTTAGAAAAAGATGATATCTTACCAAGTGGAGTAATTAAGCTTGTTAAGGTGTATATCGCAACAAAACGCAAGCTTAAAGTGGGTGATAAAATGGCAGGACGCCATGGAAACAAAGGTATAGTTTCTACTATAGTACCTGAAGTGGATATGCCTTATTTGCCAAATGGAAAAAGTGTGGATATTGCACTCAATCCACTTGGGGTTCCAAGCCGTATGAATATAGGGCAAATTTTAGAAAGCCACTTAGGTCTTGTAGGGCTTAGACTGGGTGATCAAATTCAAGAAATTTTTGACAGAAAACAAAAAGATTTCGTTAAAGAATTAAGAGCAAAAATGCTTGAAATATGTTCTATTCCAAGACTTGTAAATGAAAAAGAATTTATTAAAAATTTAAGCGATGAAGAGCTTTTAAATTACGCAAGAGATTGGAGCAAGGGTGTTAAATTTGCAACTCCTGTTTTCGAGGGAGTCAATATAGAAGAGTTTGCAAAACTTTTTGAAATAGCAAAGATTGACATGGATGGCAAAACAGAACTTTATGATGGGCGCACTGGAGAAAAAATCGCTGAGAGAGTTCATGTAGGATGTATGTATATGCTAAAACTTCACCATTTGGTCGATGAAAAAGTTCATGCTAGAAGTACTGGACCTTATAGTTTGGTTACCCAGCAGCCTGTGGGCGGTAAAGCACTCTTTGGTGGACAAAGATTTGGTGAAATGGAAGTTTGGGCGCTTGAAGCTTATGGAGCGGCTCATACCTTAAGAGAGATGCTTACTATAAAATCCGATGATGTTGAAGGTAGATTTAGTGCTTATAAAGCGCTTACCAAAGGAGAAAATGTCCCAGCAACAGGAATTCCGGAGACATTTTTTGTATTGACTAATGAGCTTAAGTCTCTAGCTTTAGATGTTGAGATTTTTGACAAGGATGAAGATAATGAGTAAATTTAAAGTAATAGAAATAAAAGAAGATGCAAGACCTAGGGATTTTGAAGCATTTCAACTTAGACTTGCAAGTCCTGAAAAAATTAAATCTTGGTCTTATGGTGAAGTAAAAAAGCCAGAGACTATTAATTATAGAACTTTAAAACCAGAAAGAGATGGGCTTTTTTGCGCTAAAATTTTTGGACCTATTAGAGATTATGAATGTCTTTGTGGTAAATACAAAAAAATGCGCTTTAAAGGCGTTAAGTGTGAAAAATGTGGAGTTGAAGTTGCAAATTCAAAAGTTCGTCGCTCTAGAATGGGGCATATTGAACTTGTAACCCCAGTAGCTCATATTTGGTATGTTAATTCTCTTCCAAGTCGTATAGGAACACTTCTAGGTGTTAAAATGAAGGATCTTGAACGCGTACTTTATTATGAGGCTTATATCGTGGAAAATGCAGGAGATGCGTATTATGATAATGAAAGCACCAAAAAAGTAGAATACTGCGATGTATTAAATGAAGAACAATATCAAAATTTGATGCAGCGTTATGAAAATAGTGGCTTTAAAGCAAGAATGGGGGGCGAAGTAGTCCGTGACTTGCTAGCAAATTTAGATCTTGTGGCGCTTTTAAATCAGCTTAAAGAAGAAATGGCTGCTACAAATTCAGAAGCTAAGAAAAAAACCATTATAAAGCGTTTAAAAGTTGTAGAAAACTTCTTAAATTCAAATTTAAATGCAAATACAAATAACGAAGATGCAGTACCAAATCGTCCTGAATGGATGATGATTACAAACTTACCTGTATTGCCACCTGATTTGCGTCCTTTGGTTGCTTTAGATGGGGGTAAATTTGCAGTTTCTGATGTAAATGATTTATACCGCCGTGTTATTAACAGAAATACACGTCTTAAAAAACTTATGGAGCTTGATGCGCCTGAAATTATTATCAGAAATGAAAAAAGAATGCTACAAGAAGCTGTAGATGCACTTTTTGATAATGGTCGTCGTGCTAATGCAGTTAAAGGAGCAAACAAACGCCCGTTAAAATCTTTGAGTGAAATTATCAAAGGTAAACAAGGTCGTTTTAGACAAAACTTGCTAGGTAAAAGGGTGGATTTTTCAGGTCGTAGCGTTATTGTTGTAGGACCAAAACTTAGAATGGATCAATGTGGCTTACCTAAAAAAATGGCTTTAGAACTTTTCAAGCCACATTTATTGGCTAAGCTTGAAGAAAAAGGTTATGCCACTACAGTAAAACAAGCTAAAAAAATGATAGAAAACAAAACTAATGAGGTTTGGGAATGTTTAGAAGAGGTGGTAAAAGGGCATCCTGTTATGTTAAACCGTGCTCCAACTCTACATAAACTTTCTATCCAAGCTTTCCATCCTGTTTTAGTTGAGGGGAAGGCAATACAACTCCATCCTTTAGTTTGTGCAGCATTTAACGCGGATTTTGATGGTGACCAAATGGCGGTGCATGTGCCACTTTCTCAAGAAGCGATCGCAGAATGTAAGGTTTTAATGCTTTCTTCTATGAATATTCTTTTGCCTGCAAGTGGAAAGTCTGTAACTGTACCTTCTCAAGATATGGTTTTAGGAATTTATTATCTTTCTTTGGAAAAAATGGGTGCAAAAGGTTCACATAAGATATGCACAGGCATTGATGAAGTAATGATGGCCCTTGAAAGTAAATGCCTTGATATTCATGCTAGCATTCAAACTATGGTTGATGGTAGAAAGATTACTACAACAGCAGGAAGACTTATTATTAAATCTATTTTACCTGATTTTGTTACTGAGAATATGTGGAATAAGGTTTTAAAAAAGAAAGATATTGCTGCACTTGTGGATCATGTATATAAACAAGGTGGTTTACAAACTACTGCAAGCTTTTTAGATAAACTTAAAAATTTAGGTTTTGAATATGCGACTAAGGCAGGTATTTCTATATCTATCGCTGATATTATCGTTCCTAATGATAAACAAAAGGCTATTGACGAGGCTAAAAAGCAAGTAAGAGAAATTCAAAATTCTTATAATCTTGGTTTGATCACTTCAGGTGAAAGATATAACAAAATTATTGATATTTGGAAAACCACTAACAATACTCTTTCAAGAGATATGATGAAGCTTGTTGAAAAAGATAAGGAAGGCTTTAATTCTATCTATATGATGGCAGATTCAGGTGCTAGAGGTAGTGCAGCTCAAATTTCTCAGCTTGCTGCTATGAGAGGACTTATGACTAAGCCTGATGGTTCGATCATCGAAACGCCTATTATTTCAAATTTCCGTGAAGGTTTGAATGTTCTTGAGTATTTTATCTCAACTCACGGGGCTAGAAAAGGTTTGGCAGATACCGCTCTTAAAACAGCAAATGCAGGTTATTTGACAAGAAAACTTATCGATGTAGCACAAAATGTAAAAATTACTGTTGAAGATTGTGGAACACATGAGGGTGTTGAAATCAATGAGATCACTGCAGATAGTTCTATTATAGAAACCTTGGAAGAAAGAATTTTAGGCAGGGTTATAGCTGAAGATGTAATCGATCCTATTACAAATTCTGTGCTTTTTACAGAAGGTACTTTAATGGATGAAGAAAAAGCCAGAATACTAGGTGAAAGTGGTGTGAAAAGCGTAAATATTCGCACTCCAATCACTTGTAAGGCTAAAAAAGGAATTTGTGCAAAATGTTACGGAATTAACCTAGGTGAAGGTAAGCTTGTTAAACCAGGTGAGGCAGTAGGTATCATTTCTGCTCAGTCTATTGGTGAACCAGGAACTCAGCTTACACTTAGAACTTTCCACAGCGGGGGAACTGCAAGTACAGATTTACAAGATAGACAGGTAAGCGCCCAAAAAGAAGGTTTTATAAGATTTTATAATCTTAAAACTTATAAAAATAAAGAGGGAAAAGACATAGTGGCTAATCGTAGAAATGCGGCTATTTTACTTGTAGAGCCAAAAATTAAAGCACCATTTAAGGGTATTATCAATATAGAAAATATCCACGAAGATGTAATTGTTTCTATAAAAGATAAAAAACAAGAAGCAAAATATATTCTTAGAAAATACGATCTTGCTAAACCAAATGAATTAGCGGGCGTTAGCGGAAGCATTGATGGAAAGCTTTATTTACCGTATCAAAGCGGTGCTGAAGTTGAAGAAAATGAAAGTATTGTTGAGATGATTAAAGAGGGTTGGAATGTGCCAAACCGTATTCCATTTGCAAGTGAAATTCTTGTAAAAGATGGGGATCCTGTTGTGCAAAATATCAAAGCAGGGGAAAAAGGAATTTTAAAATTCTATATTCTTAAGGGCGATGGACTTGATAGGGTTAGAAATATTAAAAAAGGCGATATAGTAAAAGAAAAAGGATTTTTTGTTGTAGTTGCTGATGAAAATGATAGAGAGGCAAAAAGACATTACATCCCAAGAGAGTCAAGAATAGAATTTAATGATAGCGAAGAGGTTAATTTTGATTCTATAATCGCTAGTGCGCCAAAACAAGAAAAGTCAGTTATTGCAGAATGGGATGCTTATAATAATACTATCATTGCAGAGATTGATGGTGTGGTAAGTTTTGAAGATATAGAAGCAGGTTATAGTGCAGATGAGCAAATCGATGAGGCAACAGGCAAGCGCTCGCTAGTGATCAATGAGTATTTACCAAGCGGAGTAAGACCGACTTTGATAATTGCAGGTAAAGGTGATAAAGCAGTGCGTTATCAGTTGGAGCCAAAAACGGTTATTTTTGTTCATGATGGTGATAAAATTTCTCAAGCAGATATTTTGGCAAAAACTCCAAAAGCAGCAGCGAAATCAAAAGACATTACCGGAGGTCTTCCAAGGGTTTCAGAGCTTTTTGAAGCAAGAAAACCAAAAAATGCAGCAGTAATTGCAGAGATTGACGGTGTGGTTCGTTTTGATAAGCCTTTACGCTCAAAAGAAAGATTGATTATCCAAGCAGAAGATGGCACAAGCGCAGAATATTTGATCGATAAATCAAAACATATTCAAGTAAGAGAAGGTGAATTTATTCACGCAGGTGAAAAGCTAACTGATGGAGTAGTTTCAAGTCACGATGTGCTTAAAATTTTAGGCGAAAAAGCCTTGCATTATTACTTGATTTCTGAAATTCAACAAGTATACCGAGGTCAAGGGGTTGTTATTTCTGATAAGCATATTGAGGTTATAGTTTCTCAAATGTTAAGACAGGTTAAAATTATTAATAGTGGACATACTAAATTTATCGAAGGGGATTTGGTTTCAAGACGCAAATTCCGCGAAGAAAATGAGCGAATTCTTAGATTGGGCGGAGAACCAGCTATTGCCGAACCTGTACTTTTAGGTGTTACAAGAGCAGCGATAGGCAGTGATAGTGTGATTTCTGCAGCTTCATTCCAAGAAACAACAAAAGTACTCACTGAAGCAAGTATCGCAGGTAAATTTGACTACTTAGAAGACTTAAAAGAAAATGTTATTTTGGGTAGAATGATTCCTGTTGGAACAGGACTTTATGGAGAACAAAATTTAAAACTCAAAGAGCAAGAATAATTAAATAGCCTATTTTTAGGCTATTTTTTTATTTTATCTTGATTTGAAAAGCTCAATTAATTATTTTCTCTTCTTTATTCTTAATATCATAAAATTTAAGATATTTATAAAACTGAAATGCAAAACAAATATTAAAGGGTAAAGTATTTTCATTTTCCACCAATAAAACATTTATCTTTGTAAATTTATTTTTAGAAAATTTGCAAAAAGATTTAAATTATTTATAGTTTATAATCTTATAAGTAAAATTTAGATATCATCTAAAGTTTATTATATTTTTTAAAGAAAGGAATTATTGTGCCTACCATAAATCAATTGGTTAGAAAAGAGCGCAAAAAAGTTTTAGAAAAATCTAAATCTCCAGCGCTTAAAAATTGTCCACAAAGAAGGGGAGTTTGCACTAGGGTTTATACTACAACACCTAAAAAACCAAACTCAGCGTTAAGAAAAGTTGCCAAAGTAAGACTTACCAGTGGCTTTGAAGTGATCAGCTATATCGGCGGTGAAGGTCATAACTTGCAAGAACACAGCATTGTTTTAGTGCGTGGTGGTAGGGTAAAAGACTTACCAGGGGTTAAATATCACATCGTTCGTGGTGCTCTTGATACAGCAGGTGTTGCAAAAAGAACAGTTTCTCGTTCTAAATACGGCACTAAACGCCCTAAAGCAGGCGCTGCAAAATAATCATTCATACAGACAAATCCGTTAGATTTGATTTTGTTTGAGTAAAATTTAAAATTTGAAGGAAAAATAATGAGAAGAAGAAAAGCTCCGGTAAGAGAAGTTTTACCTGATCCGATTTATGGTAATAAAGTAATCACAAAATTTATTAATTCTTTAATGTATGATGGCAAAAAAAGCACAGCTACAACAATTATGTATGGTGCTTTGGAAGCTATTGATAAAAAAGGTGGCGAGAAAAAAGGTATTGATATTTTTAATGATGCGATTGAAAATATTAAGCCTTTATTAGAAGTAAAATCTCGTCGTGTAGGTGGTGCAACTTATCAAGTTCCAGTTGAAGTTCGTCCTGCTAGACAACAAGCTTTGGCGATTCGTTGGATTATTTCTTTTGCAAGAAAAAGAAGTGAAAGAACTATGATTGATAAACTTGCAGCTGAGCTTTTAGATGCAGCAAATAGCAAAGGTGCTTCATTTAAGAAGAAAGAAGATACTTATAAAATGGCTGAAGCAAATAAAGCATTTGCTCACTATCGTTGGTAAGAAGGAGTGTGTATGTCAAGAAGTACTCCTTTAAAAAAAGTTAGAAATATCGGTATTGCTGCTCACATTGATGCGGGTAAAACGACTACATCTGAAAGAATTCTTTTCTTTACAGGTATGAGTCATAAAATCGGTGAAGTTCATGATGGTGCTGCAACTATGGACTGGATGGAACAAGAGAAAGAGCGCGGGATTACTATCACTTCTGCGGCTACAACTTGTTTTTGGAAAGATCATCAAATCAATCTTATAGACACTCCGGGCCACGTGGATTTCACCATAGAAGTTGAAAGATCTATGCGTGTTCTTGATGGTGCTGTTGCAGTATTTTGTTCAGTAGGTGGGGTGCAACCTCAAAGCGAAACTGTTTGGAGACAAGCAAATAAATATGGTGTTCCAAGAATAGTTTTTGTAAATAAAATGGATAGAATCGGCGCAAACTTCTATAATGTAGAAGATCAAATTCGTAATCGCTTAAAAGCTAATCCAGTTCCACTTCAAATTCCAATTGGTGCTGAAGATAATTTCAAAGGTGTTATCGATCTTGTAACTATGAAAGCTTTAGTTTGGGAAGATGATACTAAGCCAACAGATTATGTAGAAAAAGAAATTCCTGCTGAGCTTAAAGAAAAAGCAGAAGAATATCGCACTAAAATGATAGAAGCGGTTTCAGAAACTTCAGATGAGTTGATGGAAAAATATCTAGGCGGTGAAGAATTAAGCCTTGAGGAAATTAAAACTGGTATTAAAGCAGGGTGTTTAAGTCTTTCTATTGTTCCTATGCTTTGTGGAACTGCATTTAAAAATAAGGGTGTTCAACCTTTACTTGATGCTGTTGTGGCTTATTTACCAGCTCCTGATGAAGTGGCAAATATCAAGGGTGAATATGAAGACGGCACAGAAGTTTCTGTAAAATCAACCGATGATGGCGAATTTGCAGGACTTGCATTTAAAATTATGACAGATCCATTTGTAGGACAACTTACTTTCGTGCGTGTTTATCGTGGATGTTTAGAAAGCGGTTCTTATGCTTATAACTCAACCAAAGATAAAAAAGAAAGAATTGGTCGTTTGTTAAAAATGCACTCTAATAAAAGAGAAGAAATTAAAGTTCTTTACGCAGGAGAAATCGGTGCAGTTGTAGGACTTAAAGATACTTTAACAGGGGATACTCTTGCAAGTGAAAAAGATAAGGTAATTCTTGAAAGAATGGATTTCCCAGATCCTGTTATTTCTGTTGCAGTAGAACCAAAAACTAAAGCAGATCAAGAAAAAATGTCTATTGCTTTAAATAAATTAGCACAAGAAGATCCAAGTTTTAGAGTTTCTACAGATGAAGAAAGTGGCCAAACTATCATTTCAGGTATGGGTGAATTACACCTTGAAATTATTGTTGATCGTATGCTTCGTGAATTTAAAGTGGAAGCTGAAGTGGGACAACCTCAAGTTGCTTACCGCGAAACCATTAGAAAAACTGTTGAACAAGAATACAAATACGCTAAGCAATCAGGCGGTCGTGGTCAATACGGACATGTATTCTTACGCCTTGAGCCACTTGAGCCAGGTAGTGGATATGAGTTTGTTAATGATATCAAAGGTGGGGTAATTCCAAAAGAATATATTCCTGCGGTTGATAAAGGTGTTCAAGAAGCATTGCAAAATGGTGTTTTAGCAGGTTATCCTGTGGAAGATGTTAAAGTAACTGTTTATGATGGAAGTTATCACGAGGTGGATTCATCTGAGATGGCGTTTAAACTTGCTGCTTCTATGGGCTTTAAAGAAGGTGCTAGAAAAGCAGGTGCTGTGATCTTAGAGCCTATGATGAAAGTTGAAGTAGAAACTCCTGAAGATTACATGGGCGATGTTATTGGAGATCTTAACAAACGCCGTGGTCAAGTAAATAGCATGGATGAGCGTGGTGGAAATAAAATCATCACAGCATTTTGTCCTTTGGCTGAAATGTTTGGTTATTCTACTGATCTTAGAAGTCAAACTCAAGGTCGTGCGACTTATTCTATGGAATTTGATCATTATGATGAAGTTCCTAAAAATGTTGCGGATGAAATCATCAAAAAAAGAAACGGTTAAATTTTTAGCGGGATTTTTCCCGCTTTCTGTCCTCGTAGCTCAGCAGGATAGAGCGCAAAATTCCTAATTTTGAGGCCGTGAGTTCGAATCTCGCCGTGGACACCATTTAAATTTTTAAATAAACTTAAATAGAATATAAATTTCAAGGAAAATTATGTTGAAATTTTTTTTCACAATATCATTATCTTCCTTACTTTTTGCTCAAAATTTTATAGATTTTGCAAGTCAAAATAATGCTTTAAAACAAGAACAAAACACAAGCAAAGAAAATACTCCTTTAAAAAGAATTAAAATTCCAACCCATTGAAAATGCAAGATAGTATTAAATTAGCCCAATTGAGTGATGGTTATCGTTACAACAGCGATTCTTTACTTTTAGCTGATTTTGTTTTAGAAATGGGTATTAAAAATCAAGTCTTGGAAGTAGGTTCGGGATGTGGTATTATAGGAATTTTACTTAAAAAATTTGTTTCTAATTTAGATTTATCTTTGCTTGATATACAACAAGAAAATATAGAACTCATTCATCGTAATCTAAAACAAAATAATATACAAGCTGGAGTATTGCATGAAGATTTTAGAAATTTTCAAAATGATAAAAAATTTGATTTTATAGTTTGTAATCCACCTTTTTATAGAGATGGGGCGCATGAGGGTAAAAATACGCATAAAAATATAAGTAAATTTCAAAAATATTTGACTTTAAATGAATTTATTGTTAGATCCAATGCTTTGTTAAAACCTATGGGGGTATTGTATTTTTGTTACGAAGCCTTGGCTTTAGATAAAATTTGCCTTGTTTTAGAGAGTAAAAAGCTAAAATTAACTAAAATTCGTTTTGTACATACTCATCAAAATATTTCAGCAAGACTTGTCTTGGTGCAAGCTAGAAAAAGTGTAAAATCGCCTTGTGAGATTTTACCCCCTTTTTTTATCTATAAAAATGAGAATTTGAGTGAGCAAATGCAAGAGATTCACTCTAGATTTAGGTTGGAAAGTTATGATATTTAATAAAGATTTTTCTTATGGATTTAATGAAAATGCTTGTCAAGAATGCGGTGGAAAATGTTGCACAGGAGAAAGTGGAAATATTTTTGCAAACAAGGAAGAGTTAAAGGCTTTGAGAGAGCATTTGCAATTAGATGAAAAAGAATTTGCTTTGAAATATTTAAAAAAGGTAGGCTTTAGAATGAGTTTTAAGGAAGTTGAATTTGAAGATGGATTTGCATGTATTTTTTTCGATAAGGAAAAAAGAAATTGCTCTATTTATGATTTTCGTCCGAAGCAATGCCGCACCTTTCCTTTTTGGGAATATTTTAAAACACATCAAGAGGAGCTAAAAAAAGAATGTATAGGAATTTGTTATTTGTCTTAATAGGCTTTTTTTTAACTGCGTGTGGGGCTTCAAAAACGATTATAGCTTACCCCGATTATAAGCAGCAAAAGAGCAATGAATTTGATTTAAGGATCATGAAAGCTTATAATTATGAATATTTTAATCAATATGAAGAAGCTAGGGATGAGTTTTTGGCACTTTTTAGAGATTATAATATTACTAATTTTTTAGAAAATGCATTTTTGCTAACTCTAGCAAACAACCTTGATAAAAAAGAAGAGATAAATAATATAGCCAAGCCTTATCTTGATAAGAGTGATAATCTTAAGCGTCTTAGTGCACTTTATGCCTTAAATTCTTATAATCTTAAAGAAGCTCAAGAGCTTATCCAAGGGCTTTTAAAGAAAAAAAGTGATGATCCAAGAAATTTAGAGCTTTATGGAGATGTATTAATACGCCAAAATAATTTAAAAGATGCCATAAAATATTATCAACTAGCCTATAATCAAGTTCAAAACGAGGAGATTTTGTTTAAGCTCGTGGGTGTTTATGCTATATTAAATGATACTTCAAGCATTAAAAATATACTAGAAAATTCAAAAAATATTAATGGTTGCACTCTTAAAACTTGCATTTTACTAGCAAAGATTTATAATGATAAGGGCAATAGCAAAGCTTTACAAGAAATTTATATAGAGCTTTATAATATTACAAAAAACAAAAGCTTTATCCTAGCTCTTATCGAGCTTTTAAGTTCTCAAAACAAAGACAAAGAAGCATTGCATTTTGCTTTAAAATATAATGCAGATGATGATATGAAGCTTTATTTATATCAAAGGTTAAAATTATACAACAAGGCTAAAGATCTTAGTATGCAAATTTATAAACGCACTCAAGAGAAAGAATATCTTTTGCGTGCAGCAGTGTTTGAATTTGAAGAAGCAAATTTGAATAAAAAAATCACTCCGCAGGTTGTTGCTCTTGTGAGCGAAAAATTTTCTAATGCGATTGATGAAAATAGTGATGCTTTGTATTTGAATTATTATGGGTATTTATTGATAGATTATGATTTAGATCTTAAAAAAGGTATGAAATTGGTTGAACTTGCCTTAAAAAAAGAGCCTCAAAATTTATACTATTTGGATTCTTTAGCGTGGGGGTATTATAAACAAGGTGATTGTAAAAAGGCTTGGGAAATTTTGAAGCAAACTTTAGAGGATAAAGAATTTGCAAATTCTGATGAGAGCAAGGCTCATGCAAAAGCAATAAAGGCGTGTATTAAACCATGATTTTAGATAAAATTTTTGAAAAAACTAAAGAAGATTTAAAAGAGCGTAAGGCGCAACTGCCTTATGATATGTTGGGACGATCTTTAGCATCGAATCCTTTTTTTCCTAAAGATGTTAAAGCTGCTTTAAAAAGAATAGAAAATGAAGTAAGAATTATCGCAGAGGTTAAAAAAGCTAGTCCAAGTAAAGGGGTTATAAGGGAAAATTTTGATCCTTTAGATATAGCTTTAAAATACGAAAAAAATGGAGCTGCTGCTATTTCAGTTTTAACAGAACCGCATTTTTTTCAAGGGAGTTTAGAATACCTTAGCATGATACGCCGTTATACGCACGCTCCTTTGTTGCGAAAGGATTTTATTTTTGATGAGTATCAAATTTTAGAAGCTTTGGTTTATGGGGCGGATTTTGTTTTGCTTATCGCTAGAATGTTAAGTATGAAAGAGCTTAAAAGATTGCTTGAATTTACAAGACATTTGGGACTTGAAGCCTTGGTGGAAATTCACGATAAAGAAGATTTGAGCAAAGCGATTTTTTCAGGAGCTGATATTATAGGCATAAATCATCGCAATTTGGATGATTTTTCTATGGATATGAATTTATGCGAAAAACTCATCCCACAAATTCCAAATTCAAAAATTATTATCGCAGAAAGTGGTTTAGAGGATAAAGATTTTTTAAGGCATTTGCAAAATTTAGGCGTTGATGCTTTTTTAATCGGAGAATATTTTATGCGTCAAAACGATGAAGGAGAGGCTTTGAAAGCCTTGCTTTAAAAGGATAAAAATGCAGTATTTGTATGCACCATGGCGAAGTGAGTATTTTGAAAAAGAAAAGAGCGAGTGCCCTTTTTGTGATTGTGCTAATAAAATCAAAAGCGACGAAGAATTAGGAGTGATTTTTAGAGCTAAGTATTGTTTTGGCGTGATGAACCGCTATCCTTATTCTGCAGGGCATTTTATGATAATACCTTATTTGCATGAAGAGTATATAGAAAATTTAAGTGATGAAGCTTGGCAAGAGATAAGTCAATTTGTGCGTCTAGGGGTAAGAATTTTAAAAAGTGAACTCCATGCAGGTGGGGTAAATATCGGTATGAATTTAAGTAAAGATGCGGGTGCTGGGATAGCTCCTCATTGTCATTATCACCTAGTGCCGCGTTGGGCAGGGGATACTAATTTTATCACCACTATAGGAGAGACTAGGGTTTGTGGTACCAATATAGAACAAGTTTATCAAAAACTTGTTTTGGCGTTTAAAAATGTTAAATGAAGTAGATTTTGCAGAATTTCAAAAAGAAAATTTCTCTCTTTTAATCGATGCAAGAAGCCCTAGGGAATTTTTACATTCTCATTTGATAGGGGCGTTGAATTTTTATGCTTTAAATGATGAAGAATATCAAGAAATAGGAACAATTTATAAAAAAAATCAAGCTTTGGCTAAGGCTAGGGGTGCGAGTTATATTTGTCAAAATATGTCAAAGCATATCTTAGAGCTTGCCCACAAATTCCGTATAGGAGATAAGATCGGAATTTACTGCTCTCGTGGGGGTTTGCGTTCAAAATCTATTGCAGTGATTTTGAGCGAATTGGGCTATAGAGTGGTGCGTTTAAAGGGTGGCTTTAAAGCTTATAGAAGTTTTTTGGCGCATTATTTTGATAATGAAATAAATTTAGATTTTTTTGCTCTTTGTGGTAATACAGGCTGTGGAAAGACAGAACTTTTGGAGCTTTTGCCCCATCATTTAAATTTAGAAAAAATGGCAAATCATCTAGGATCATCTTTTGGTGATATTTTAGGTGCTCAGCCTACGCAAAAAGCTTTTGAAGCAAACCTTTTTTATACTTTAAACTCTTTAAAAGATTTTATCTTTATAGAGAGCGAAAGTCGTAAAATAGGTGAAATAGTTTTACCTTTAAAGCTTTATGAAAAAATGCAAAAAGCATTTAAAATTCATTGTTTTTGTTCTTTAGAAAAGCGCATAGACAGGATACAAAAGATCTATCAAGAAAAAATGACTCCTTTAAAATTTAAAGAATGTCTTGCTAAGATCAGTCCTTATATCAGTGTAAATTTTCGTCAGGATTTGCTAAAAAGTTATGAGCAAAGAGAATGGCAAAGGCTTATTGCTTTGCTTTTGGCTTATTATGATAAGAGTTATAAAAAGCCACAAAAAATAGATTTTGAGCTAAACACTGATGATATCTTCAAAGCCAAAGAAGAGCTTTTAGGCTATTTTAAAACGCAATTGCTTTTTTAATACTAGATAATTTCTACTTTTAATTTAAAAAAAACTTTTACCAAATCATCAAAATTTTCTTTATTATCTTGCAAGAATTCTTTTTTATTGTTTTAGTTTAGCCCTAAATTTTTATTTTAATGCTAGTAAATTTGAATTATAGAGAAGTGAAATATTTTTTAAAATCCCTATTTATAGTAATTTCATATAAAAAAATAAACTTTGATAAAAAAAATATATAAAATATTTCTTAAATTTATATTTTTTTAAATCATTTTAAATATAATTATCTCGCAATTAAATTTTGTAAGAAAGGATAGGTAAATGAATGCGATAAATTCAAGTTTTATTGTGTTGTGTACTTTGCTAGTTTTGCTTATGACTCCAGCTTTGGCAATGTTTTATTCAGGTATGGTAAGAAGTAAAAATACTCTTAATACCATAATGAATTGCTTTATTGTTTTTGGTGTTATTACTTTACAATGGGTAGTGCTTGGATTTAGTCTTTCTTTTGGTAAAGATGAAGGACTTGGGCTTGTAGGAAATTTCGAGAATTTCCTCTTAGAGGGTATTAGCGGATACAACGCTTCAGGCGTTCCAAATATTCTTTTTGTGATTTTTCAAATGATGTTTGCACTTATTGCATCTGCTATTATAACAGGCTCTTTGGTGGGAAGAATCAAACTGGGTGTTTTGGTGATATTTCTACTTTTTTGGAGTACTTTAGTTTATGATGTGTTAGCGCATATGATTTGGAGCAGTGAGGGATTTTTGCTTAAAAGAGGAAGTCTTGATTTTGCTGGGGGCGGTGTTGTGCATATTAGCTCTGGGGTTGCCGGACTTGTAGGAGCTTTGATGGTAGGCGCTAGAAAAAGTGATGATGAGGATAAAAACGCGCATTCTATTCCTTATGCTTTCTTGGGTGCGATTTTGCTTTTTATAGGATGGTTAGGTTTTAATGCTGGAAGTGCTGGCGAAATGAATGATATTGCTATCAATGCTTTTATAGTAAGTATTATATCAGCAGCTTGTGGCTTTTTATCTTGGGTGGTACTTGAGTGGCTCATCCATAAAAAACCGACTATTTTAGGTGGACTTAGTGGGCTTGTAGCAGGGCTTGTGGGAATTACTCCAGCTTGCGGTTATGTAGATATTTATGCTTCTCTTGTTATAGGGACTTTGTCTTCTGTGTTTTGTTATTTTGGTTTAAGTTTTATCAAATACAAACTTAAATGGGATGATTCTTTAGATGCCTTTTCTTTGCATGGAATCGGAGGTATTTGGGGAGGAATTGCCACAGGGCTTTTTGCAAGTGCTAAAGTAAATCCTAATGTGATTGCCCAAAATGCACTTGGCGAGGGATTTTTTATCAGCGGAAGTTTGGAACTTTTAAAAGAGCAAATTTTTGCTATTGTGATTTGTGTGGTTTTGTCAGCTCTTATAAGCTTTGTTATTTTTAAGATTATCTCTTGTTTTACAGACTTAAGAGTAAAAGAAGAAGTAGAGCAAAAAGGCTTAGATGTGAGTTTGCACGGAGAAAAAGCTTATACTTTAGCTTAGTTGGCTAAATTTTTACTAAAAAGTCCTTGTAATCATAAACAAGGACTTCAAAATCATTCTTAATTAAAATCAGACAAATACTTTAAAATAAAGTGGATAAATTCATCACTATCATTTGGGCAAGTGATTAAATCATAATCGCACTTTGCTAAATGTTTATACTCCATACCTAGCTCAAAAATCGTTTCAGAACAATCTATGCAAAAAGAAATAGGATAAATCAAAGCTTTGTTATCTAAATTTGCCAAAATATCGCTTGTATTTGGTTCAAGCCATTTTACTGGTCCTAGTTTTGATTGGTAAGCTAAGATAATCTCATCAAAATGATCTTTTAATCTTTCTTTTAAAAGTTCTACATGATGATTGACATGTTTTTCATATAAATCGCCCTTGTCAATAATGCTTTGCGGTAAAGAATGTGCTGAAAAAATTAAAGTTTTAGCATCAAACTCACTTTTTTTGGTCAAAATATGAGAAACAATCGTCTCATTATAAAGCTCATCTTCGTAAAAAATATCTACAATCTTTATTTTTGCCTTGATTTTTTGTTTTAAAATTTCATTTTGCAAAACTTCAAGCGATGAAGTAACTGTGGTGCTTGAGTGGTGTGGATAAAGTGGAAAAAGAATGATTTCATCATTTTCACTTAAAGTGTATTTTTGCAAAACTTCATTGGCAAAAGGCGGCACATAAAGATTGACAAAATCAAATTTAAAGTCTTTTGTTTTTGCATTAAGCTTTTCGCACAAACTTTGAGTAAGTTCATTGAGTGGAGATTTTCCACCCATTTGTTTATAATTTTCTCTCATAGCTTTTACGCGAGATTTCGTAATAATCCACGCCACAAATCTTCTTATAAATTTATTTTTAATACCCAAAATATAAGGATCATTAAACATATTTTTTAAAAAAGTTTCACAATCTTGTAAATTTGTGGCTCCGCCCATATTTAAAAATAAAACTAATTTCATCTAAAAACCTTTTTTTAATTTTATTTTACTTCAGTATGGATTTAAAATCAATAAATTTTTATCTAAGTGTTTTATTGAAACTCAAGTTATTTGGAGTTTATTGCATTATTTTAGAAAAATTAAAATTTTTCTAAAATTTCTTGCACAGCATAAGCATTTTGTATATTTGCTAGGTAATTTTCCTTATTTAAAAGCAAATCATATAAAGCCATATGTTCGCCAAAAAGGGGTGTTTGTGTCATCAGTTCTAAGTTTTGTCCATCTTTACTTAGGGAAAAATCTGCTAAATTTGCCTCGTAAAAATGATTTTTACTCACAAGTGTAATTTTTCTTAGTCTTTGCGTACTGTTCCAGCTTTGATGCACGCAAGCGATCGTTTTTTCTAGCTTGCAGGTTATAATGCTTTCATCTTCTCTTTGATTGTCTTTGTTGAAACTTTTTAAAATGTTAGCATTTGTAATTTTCTCTGCGCTTAAAAAATGAAGCAAGTCAAGATCATGCACAGCCAAATCTTGTAAAATTCCTACATCACTGATTCTTTGCGGATAAGTGGAAAATCTTTGTATATTGATGCTGATAATTTCTTCATTTTGAAGCTCTTTTTTTAGAGCTAAAACCGCAGGATTAAATCTTTCACAAAATCCCACACCCACTTTTACACCATAGCTTTTAGCTAAATTTGAAATTTCATCTATTTCATTTAAATTCAGCGCTAAAGGTTTTTCGATCAATACGCATTTACATTTACAAAAAACCTTTCTAGCTATTTCTAAATGTGAATTTGTTGGTGTTGCAATGATGATGATGTCATTATCTTGATTTAAAAATTCATCCAAATTAATAAAAAAAGGCGCGTTTAAATTTTTATTTTCAACCATATCAAACAAAGCGTTGATCTTAAAATTTTTATTTTTACCAAGCTCGTTTAAATGGTTTTGTCCCATTTTTCCAAGGCCTACAATTCCTACTTTCAAGAGAAAAATCCTTCATTTTCAAGCTCACTTAAAACTTGTTTTAAGAGTTTGATTTTTTCCCATTGAGAATGAGTGAAGATTTCATTTCCTTCTTCAGTGGAGCTAAAGCCACATTGTGTGCTGATTTCAATTTGTTTTGGATTTAAAAATTGAGCTGCTATTTTTACTCTTGCTTTTAACTCTTCTACGCTTGGACTTTCATTGGTTTTGCTAGTAAGAATTCCTAAAACCGCAATTTGATCGTTGATGTATTTTAAAGGTTCAAAATCTCCAGCCCTTTCATCATCAAATTCTAAGAAGAATTTATCGACTCTAAGCTCGCCAAAAAGCTTCTTAGCGACTTTCATATAGCTCCCACTTGCCACATAGCGACTGCGGTAGTTTCCACGACAAATATGAATTGCACTCATTATGTTTTTTGGCATAGTTTTTAAACTCTCATTTAAAAAATCTACATATTCTTCACAAATATCATCTGCGTTGATCTCATTTAAAGCGCAAAATTCATAATCACATAAAGAACCAAAGCTTGTATCATCAAGTTGCAAATATACTCCACCAAGAGCTGCAAATTCTTTGTAAAAATTTTCATAAGCATTTAAAATATCATTTTTAAGTTTTGTAAAATCTTTACCATAGTAATTAAATTCTGTGTTTTTGTCCCCACGGATAAAAAGCATATATAAAAGCATTGATGGACTTGGAATGGTAAGTTTTAAGCGATTTGTATCTATTTTTAAACCTTTTGCAATTTGCATTAATCTTTCAAAATCTTTTAAAAAAGGATGGTTATTGCACTCGATTTTACTTTCAATTTCTATGCCCTCAGCCCTTGTTTCTATCCCTTTAAAGATATAACCCTTTTCTTTTTTGATTTTTTTAATGCCGCCAAAACCCCAGTAAAAATCAAGATGCCACCAAGAACGGCGTAATTCCCCATCACTTAAATAATAAATTCCCGCCTTATCGCACTCTTCTAAAAGATCTCTTATGCAAGAATCTTCAATGCTGCGAAGTTGTTCTTCATCGATTTTTCTCAAGGCAAAATTTTCTCTAGCTTCTTTTAAAATTTTAGGTCTTAAAAAAGAGCCCACTTGATCTAATTTCATAGTCCTTCCTTAAATATTTTAATTACACTTTCTTGCTCACTTTGACTTAAAAATGCTGAAAATGGCAAGGATAAAATATGCTTACTCGCAAATTCTGATTTTTCTAATTTTAAATGCGAAAATTCACTGAAGCAAGGTTGCTTGTGAAGTGGTGTAGGATAATGAATAGCATAAGGAATGTTTGCTTTTTCAAAAGCTTTTAAAACTCTAGCTCTATCCTCTACTAAAACGCTATATTGCGCATAAGCACTGATGGCGTTTTTATCAATCTTTGGAATTTGGCAATTTGTCAAATTTTCGTTGTAGAATTTTGCTATTTCTTGTCTTTTGTTAATTTCTTCATCTAGGTGTTTTAATTTTACATTTAAAATGGCTGCTTGAAGTGTATCAAGACGAGCATTTATCCCTATAAATTCATGTTTATAACGATCAGTTTGTCCATGATTGAGTAAAATTCTTAATTTTTTAGCTATGCTCTCATCGTTACAAAAAATCGATCCACCATCGCCATAAGCCCCCAAAGGCTTAGAAGGAAAAAAGCTAGTGCATGAAATTTTGGCAATAGAGCAAGATTTTTCACCCTTAAAGCTTGCTCCAAAACTTTGTGCGCCATCTTCAATCAAGCTTATATTTTTGCTTTCGCAAAAGGCGTTTAATTCTTGTAAGTTGCTCATTTGACCAAACATACTCACAGCAATAATTGCTTTTGTTTTAGGAGTGATGGCGTTTTTTAGGAGTTCAAAATCGATATTAAAATTATCTAAATTTATATCTACAAATACAGGCTTAGCTCCTAGTAGTGCTACCATTTCAGCAGTAGCTATAAAAGTAAAGCTAGGCACTATGACTTCATCTTCTTGTTTGATATCTAAAGCCCTTAAAGCAAGATATAAAGCACTTGTGCCACTTGAGCATCCTATGGCGTGTTGTACATGAGTGTATTGGGCTAAATTTGTTTCAAATTCATTTAATTTTGCACCCCCTATAAAAGAGGAGCTTGATAAAACACTTGCGATTTCAGAATCGATTTCTTCTTTATATTTAAGATATTGAGCTTGAAGATTGATAAAATTCATAAAAAACCTTGAAAATTAAAGAAATTAATTAAAAAGGCTTATTGTATTTTAGTTTTACTTAATTTAAAGTAATTTTGGTATGATATGCTTTTATAAAAATTTCTTAGGAAAATCTTATGGATGTTAGAAGTGAATATTTAAATTTTTTTAAGTCTAAGGGTCATGAAATCACCCCTTCAAGTCCTTTAGTTCCTGATGATGCAACCTTGCTTTTTACAAATGCAGGAATGGTGCCTTTTAAAAGTATATTTATAGGAGAAGTGCCTCGTCCAAATCCACCACGCAAAACAAGTTGCCAAACTTGTATAAGAGCAGGGGGAAAACACAATGATTTAGATAATGTAGGCTATACCGCTCGCCATCATACTTTTTTTGAAATGTTAGGAAATTTCAGCTTTGGGGATTATTTTAAAGAACAAGCTATCGCTTATGCTTGGGAATTTGTAACCGAGGTATTAAAACTTCCTAAAGATAGACTTTATGTAACCGTACATGAAAGCGATGATGAAGCGTTTGAATTGTGGCAAAAACATATCCAAAAAGAAAGAATTTATAGATTTGGCGATAAGGATAATTTTTGGCAAATGGGCGATACAGGTCCTTGTGGTCCTTGTAGTGAGATTTTTTATGATCAAGGCGAAGAGTATTTTAATGGCGAAGAAGATTATATGGGTGGAGATGGAGATAGGTTCTTAGAAATTTGGAACCTTGTTTTCATGCAGTATGAAAGAAATGCTGATGGTAAACTTACGCCTTTGCCAAAACCAAGTATTGATACAGGAATGGGGCTTGAAAGGGTTACAGCTATCAAAGAGGGTAAATTTAGCAATTTTGACAGCTCGCTTTTTATGCCTATTATCGATGAAATTGCAAAACTTTGTGGTAAAACTTATATTTATGAAAGTGGAGCTAGCTTTAGAGTTATCGCTGATCATATAAGATCGAGTGTATTTTTGCTCGCTCAAGGAACGAGTTTTGATAAAGAGGGTAGGGGTTATGTTTTACGCCGTATTTTACGCCGTGCTTTAAGACATGGGTATTTATTGGGGCTTAAAAAACCTTTTATGTATAATTTAGTTGATGTAGTTTGCAAGCTTATGGGTGAGCATTATACCTATCTTAATGAAAAGAAAGATTTTATAAAAGAGCAAATCTGCTTAGAAGAAGAGAGATTTTTGAGCACTATAGAAAACGGTATTGAAATTTTTAATGAAGAGCTTAAAAATACCAAAGAAGTTTTTAGCGGAGAGGTTGCATTCAAGCTTTATGATACTTATGGTTTTCCACTTGATTTAACGCAAGATATGTTAAGAGAAAAAAATCTTGTGGTAGATGAAGCTAAATTTGAAGAATTGATGAATGAACAAAAAAATCGTGCAAAAGCTTCTTGGAAAGGAAGCGGCGATAAGGTAGCAAGTGGAGATTTTAAAAATTTACTTGAAAAATTTGGAGAAAATTGCTTTGTGGGTTATGAAAAAACAGAATGTCAAGCCACCGTTTTAGCTCTTTTAGATGAAGATTTTAAAGAAGTTTCAAGTCTTAAAGGTCTAGGCTGGGTTATGCTTGATAATACTCCTTTTTATGCAACAAGTGGGGGGCAAATTGCTGATACAGGATATATAGGAACTAGCGAAGTGCTAGATACTCAAAAGTTTTTCAATCTCAATCTTAGTCTTGTAAAAGCTAATGAAGAAATCAAGCTTAATGATAAGATAATAGCAAAAATTGATACCGACAAAAGAGAACAAACTGCACGCCATCATTCAGCTACTCATCTTTTACATCACGCTTTAAGAGAAATTTTGGGTTCTCATATCAGTCAAGCAGGTTCTTTGGTTGAAAGCAATAAATTAAGATTTGATTTTACTCATCACAAAGCTTTAAGCAAGGAAGAATTAGAAAGTATTGAAAAAAGAGTTAATGAAATGATCATTAGCTCAAGCGAAGCAATTTTAGAAAATATGCCTTTAGAAGATGCTAAAAAAAGTGGAGCTATTGCTTTATTTAATGAAAAATATCAAGGTAATGTACGCGTTTTAACCTTAGGTGAAAGTAAAGAGCTTTGCGGAGGAACTCATGTAAAAAATACAGCTCAAATAGGAAGTTTTTACATAGTTAAAGAAAGTGGTGTAAGTGCAGGTGTAAGGCGTATAGAAGCGGTTGTTTCAAGAGCAGCTTTAGAATTTTGCAAGACTTTTATGAATGAAAATCTAAACCTTAAAGAAGAGCTTAAAAGCAATGATTTAAGTCTTGGGGTAAAAAAACTTAAAAATGAAATTCTAAAATTAAAAAACGAGCTTAAAAATTCTAACAAATCACAACTTAACTCAAGCAATATCAATGGAGTTCAAATTTGCGTTGAATGCGTAGAAAGCGGTGATATAAAAACCATGATTGATGAATTTAAAAACAAATTTGAAAAAGCTGCTATTTTACTAATACAAACAAAAGATGATAAGATAACCCTTGCAGCAGGTGTGAAAAATTGTCCTTTAAAAGCTGGAAATTTGGTTAAAAATATTGCTCAAATTTTAGGTGGCAATGGCGGCGGAAGAGATGATTTTGCTACAGCAGGCGGTAAAGATATAAGCAAGATAGATGAAGCTTTAAAACAGGCTTTGGATTTGATCCAAAAAGGACTTTAAGCAATGTTAATTCTTGCTTCAAGTTCTGTTTCTAGATCGAATTTGCTCAAAGAGGCAAAGATTGAATTTCAACAAATAAGCTTTGACTATGATGAAAATTTAGACAAAAATTTAAAGCCTAGTATTTATGTGCAAAAAATCGTCTTAGAGAAAGAAAGACAATTTTGCACGACTTATGAAGAGAAATTTAAAGATGAAACTTTACTCTTTGCAGACAGCATAGTTTGCATAGGAGATAAAATTCTTACTAAGGCAAATACCAAAGAAGAAGCTTGTGAAATGCTTGATTTACAAGATGGAAAATGTGCTAGTATTTTAAGTGCTTTTTTGTTAAAGAATTTAAAAAAAAGAGTTTTCTCTCTTTCAAAAACAACGCTTTATTTTTCAAAATTTGATCCTCGTGATTTAAAAGACTATGTAGAAAATGGATTTTATAAGGGTAAAGCAGGGGCGATTATGTGTGAGGGTTTTCATAAAAACTATATCATTAAACAAGAGGGAAATTTAAACACCGCTTTAGGACTTGATACTCAAAATTTAAAGGCTTATTTATGAAAATTTTAAAATATATATTTTCATTTTTTGTTGTGTGTTTGATCGCTGTATTTATTTATGTGGCCTATCTTTTTGCAAATGCAGATACTCAAGGATATACTTTTAAAGAGTATAAACCTCCACTTACAACGCAAATTTACGATAGAAATGGAAAATTAGTAGCCAATATCTTTGAACAACATCGTTTTTATGCAAGCTATGAAGAATTACCCCCGCGTCTTATAGAAGCTCTTGTAGCTATAGAAGATACTAGCTTTTTTGAACATGATGGGGTAAATATTGATGCTATTTTTAGGGCTATTGTTAAAATTATAAGAAGTGGTGGAAAAACCATGGAGGGAGCTTCAACGCTTACTCAACAATTTATCAAAAATACAGAATTAACCCCTGAAAGAACTATCACTCGTAAAATTCGCGAAGCCTTGCTCGCCTATAAAATGGAAACAATTTTAAGCAAAGAGCAAATTTTGGAAAGATATTTAAATTATATCTTTTTTGGACATGGATATTATGGGGTTAAAACAGCTGCGCAAGGATATTTTCATAAAAATCTAAATGAGTTAAGCCTTAAAGAGATTGCTATGCTTGTGGGTATGCCAAAAGCACCAAGTAGCTATGATCCTACAAAACATTTAGATCTTTCTATCGCAAGGGCAAATAATGTTGTAGCAAGAATGTATACATTAGGTTGGATTTCTAAAGCAGAATATGATGAAGCTATGAAAGAAATTCCTCAAGTTTATGATGATACTTTAACGCAAAATGCAGCTCCTTATGTTGTAGATGAGGTGATTAAGCAATTAAGTCCTAGCATTAAAGATCTTAAAACAGGCGGCTATAAAATCACTTTAAATATAGATTTAGATGTGCAAGAAATGGCTCAAAATGCCTTAAAATTTGGTTATGATGAAATAGTAAAGCGTGATAAGGATGCAAATTTAAGTACGCTAAATGGAGCTATGGTGGTGGTTAATCATCAAAGTGGAGATGTTTTAGCCTTAGTGGGTGGGGTTGATTATGAAAAAAGTAATTACAACCGAGCTACTCAAAGCACACGACAACCAGGCAGCTCCTTTAAACCTTTTGTGTATCAAGCAGCTATTAATCTAGGCTATTCGCCTATGAGTGAGATTGCAGATATTTCTAGAATTTTTGAAGGTGGAGCAGGGGATAATAAAGACTGGAAACCTAAAAATGATGGAGGTAAATTCCTTGGCTTGATTACCCTAAAAGAAGCCTTAACACGTTCAAGAAACCTAGCTACTATCAATCTTGCTCTTGGTATGGGACTTGATGTGCTTCATTCAAAGCTTGTAGAATTTGGCTTTAGGGATATTCCGGCTAATTTATCGATTGTTTTAGGAAGCTTTGGAATTTCTCCTTTGGAGTATTCTAAATTTTATACTATGTTTGGAAATTATGGAGTTATAAAAGAGCCACAAATCATTAAGCAAGTACAAGATAGAAATGATCAAATTATTATGGAATTTAACTCAAATGAATACAGAGTGAGCGATGAAGCGCAGAGCTTTTTGGTTTTGGATATGATGAGAAATGTTGTAGAGCATGGTACAGGACGCAATGCAAGGGTTGAAGGCATAGAAATAGCAGGCAAAACAGGAACTACCAATAAAAATATCGATGCTTGGTTTTGTGGCTTAACACCTGAGATTGAAGCTTTGATTTGGTATGGAAATGACAATAATAAGCCTATGCGTTATACAGAGGGTGGGGCTAGGACTTCTGCTCCCGTGTTTAAGGAATTTTTAAATAAATACTTAGAGAAATTTCCTGATACTACAAGAAAATTCAGCATTCCAAATGGGGTATATAGAGGAAGTTATAAGGGGCAAAATGCTTATTATACTATCAAATCACCTCTGCCAAGAACGAATATGAAATTTAATGAAAGTGAGATTTTATTTTAAAAGTATGTGAAGAAATAGAAAAATCTATTTCTTCTAAAAGAGTTAAGCTTTTTCGATGACAATCTCATCATTTTTTGCATCGATGACAATCTCATCATTTTCATTAAGCTTGTCTGCAAGTATCATATCGCTTAGCTTGTCTTCGATTAAATCATAAATAGCCCTTCTTAAAGGTCTAGCACCAAAGTCAGGATCAAATCCATCCTTAGCGATTAAAAGCGCAGCATTTTCACTAAGACTTGCTTTTATACCCTTATTTTCCAAACTTTTTTGCAAGTCTTTAAATAAAAGTTTAACTATCTCATATGCCTCATCTTTTCCAAGTGGATTAAAGGTGATGATATCGTCTAAGCGGTTTAAAAATTCAGGTTTAAAGAAATTTTTTAACTCATTTTTTACCGCATCTTCTTGTTCTTTTCCGCTTAAATTCATGATAGCACTTGAGGCGATATTAGAAGTTAAAATAATAATGGTATTTTTAAAATCCACAGTTACACCCTTGCTATCAGTTGCCCTACCATCGTCTAAAATTCCTAAAAGTACATTAAACACATCCTTGTGGGCTTTTTCGACTTCATCAAATAAAAGCACGCTATAAGGTTTTCTACGCACCGCTTCAGTAAGCTCTCCGCCTTCTTCATGCCCTACATAACCTGGAGGCGCTCCTAAGAGTCTTGAAACGCTATGTTTTTCCATAAATTCACTCATATCAAAGCGAATCATTGCTTTTTCATCATCAAATAAAAATTTCGCCAAAGCCTTAGCAGATTGTGTTTTTCCTACTCCTGTAGGTCCTAAAAATAAAAAGCTTCCTATAGGTTTGTTGTCTGCATTTAATCCTGCTTTATTGCGTTTGATAGCTCTTGCTAAAGCGCTTAGAGCCTTATCTTGCCCAATCACACTTTCTTTTAAGTGTTTTTCTACTTCCAAAAATTTTTGCTTCTCTGAAGTCAGCATTTTTTGCACGCTAATTCCTGTCCATTTACTTAAAATTCCAGCAACCAAATCTTCATCCACTTGATTTTTAAGCAAGACTCCATTTTCGCTCATTTTTTTCCATTTTTCTTCTAAATTTGCCACTTCTTTTTCGCATTCTGGAATTTTGCCATATTCTAATTCTGCAGCTTTTTGGAATTCACCCTTATTTTTTGCAAAAACAGCTTCGTTTTTAAGACTATCGATTTCTTTTTTCTTTGCGCTTATGCTATCAAAAACACTTTTTTCATTTTCAAATTGTGAATTTAAAGCACTTTGTTTTTCTTTTAAATTGGCCAGTTCTTTGGCAATTTCATCTAGTCTTTTTTGATTTTTTTCATCATTTTCCATCTTTAGAGCTTCATTTTCTACTTCTAAAGTTTCTATGTCTTTGCGTGCCTTTCTCAAAGAGCTTGGTTCGCTTTCAATTTGCATTTTCAGTTCAGCTGCAGCTTCATCGATTAAATCAATAGCCTTATCAGGTAAAAAACGATCGGCAATATAACGCTTTGAAAGTTTAGCTGCGGCTACTAAAGCACTATCATTTATGGTTACATTATGATGAATTTCAAGCTTTTCTTTTATACCCCTTAACATAGCCAAAGCCTCATTAACACTTGGTTCGCCCACATTTACAGGTTGAAAACGGCGTTGCAAGGCTGCATCTTTTTCAAAATATTTACGATATTCTTTTAAAGTAGTTGCGCCTATGGTATGGAGTTCACCTCTTGCAAGAGCGGGTTTTAAAATATTTGCCGCATCCATACTGCCTTCACTCGCTCCAGCTCCTACTATAGTATGAATTTCATCAATAAAAAGAATGATATTTTCACTTTTTATTACTTCATTAACCACAGCTTTTAACCTATCTTCAAATTCTCCTCTGTATTTTGCACCTGCGATCAATGCACTCATATCAAGAGCGATGACTTTTTTATTTTGCAAAGATTTTGGAACATCTTTTTTGATAATTCTTTGTGCTAAAGCTTCCACTATAGCTGTTTTTCCTACTCCTGGTTCACCTAAAAGTATAGGGTTGTTTTTTGTTTTGCGTATTAAAATTTGCATCAAACGCTCGATTTCTTCTTCTCTGCCTATAACAGGATCAAGCTTTCCTTCGCTTGCTTTTGCGGTTAAATCTATACCAAATTTATTTAAGCTATCTAGGGTTTCATCACTTGTTTTGCTTTCGATTTTGCGTCCTGCTCTTAAATTTTGGAGCTCTTTTTGAAATTCTTTAATATCTATAAATTTGGCTAAAATTTCTCTAATAGGATTTTTTTCGCTTTCGCTTATAAGCCAAGTATCTACACTTAAGTAATTATCACCATTGGCACTCATAAGTCCTTTAGCACTTTCTAAGGAATTGATAAATTCATTAGAAAAACGCACATTTTCACGATTGACATTAGAGCTTGTTGCAAGATTTGAAATTCTGCTTTTGATTTCAAGTTCTAAAGCTTCTTTTGAAATATTAAATTTATTACAAATTTGATTTAAAATACTTGAACTGTCTACAATTAAAGCCCATAAAAGATGTAAAGGGACAACTTCATTATTTTTAGAATGAATCGCCAAAGACGCTGCACTTTCAAGGTTTGAAAGCATATTGTCGGTTAAAAATTCTTGTATATTTGCCATTGTATATCCTTTTTCAAGTTTTATATATGAAGTATTATATAACTTTAGTCAAATAATGTCAAGTTATTTTATAAAATTTTTGCAATAAAATTAAGTTTATTTTAGAAGTATTGAATTTTAAGCACTTAAATAGCTATTTTACAAACATATCAATAGCCTTGTTTAAATCCTCTATGCTTTGCGTATCTTTTTCCATGACCGCATGATACATACAATGGGCTAAATGTTCTTTAAGTATGGCTTTAGCGGTATTGTTAACTGCTGCTTTAACCGCAGCAAGCTGGATAAGAATATCACTACAATCCTCATCTCTTTCAACCATTTTTTTAATAGCTTCTAAATGTCCTATAGTGCGACTTAAACGATTACTTATGGCTTTGATATGTTTTGGAGAATGCGTATGAGTATGTTTCATTTATATTCTTTCTTGCCTTGAAATTAAAAAATATAAAATATTTTAGCATTAATTTTTTTAAATCCATTAAACTTATAACAAATTTAGTATTATTTACGAATTTTTAAGCAAAAGTTATTAAAATTTGGGCTTAAAATATTTAATTTTGGAGTTCATTTTGAGTAGTAAAAGATTTCTAGCCGCTATTACAGGTTTTACAGGCTCTTTGGCTCTTTGTGTTTTTTTAGCAAGCAACCTACAAGCAAAACCAAAGAATCCATCTGATTTAATGCAACAACGCTTAGAGTCTTTAGATAAATTGACTAAAACTTTGGCTATAGTTGAGCAGTATTATGTAGATGATGAAAATATTACAGATTTGATTGATAAATCACTTTCTGGACTTTTGAGCAATCTTGATGCGCATTCTTCTTTTTTAAATGAAAAAGATTTTAACGATATGAAAATTCAAACCAATGGTGAATTTGGTGGACTTGGGATCACTGTAGGTATGAAAGATGGCGCCTTGACTGTTATTTCTCCTATAGAGGGAACTCCAGCAGATAAAGCTGGGATTAAATCAGGCGATATAATATTAAAAATCAACGATGAGGCTACTTTGGGAATCAATTTAAACGATGCAGTGGATAAAATGCGTGGAAAACCAAAGACGCAAATCACTCTTACTATATTTAGAAAAGGAGCAACTAAGCCTTTTGATGTTACTTTAACGCGTGATATTATCAAAGTAGAAAGTGTTTATGCAAAGCTTATCGAAGATGAAAATATACTTTATTTAAGAGTTACGAATTTTGATAAAAATGTTGTGGACATGACAAGTAAAGAGCTTAAAAAACATCCTAATGTAAAGGGTGTAATTTTGGATTTAAGAAATAACCCTGGCGGTCTTTTAAATCAAGCTACAGGGCTTGTTAATTTATTTGTAGATAAAGGAGTAATTGTTTCTCAAAAAGGACGCGTTACAAGTGAAAATCAAGAGTATACAGCAAATCCAAAAAATAAAATTTCTGACAGTTCTTTAGTAGTGCTTGTGAATGGCGGAAGTGCGAGTGCTAGTGAGATTGTTAGTGGGGCTTTGCAAGATCTTAAGCGAGCTATAATCGTAGGAGAAAATACTTTTGGAAAAGGCAGTGTTCAGCAAATTATTCCGATCAATGAAACTGAAGCTTTAAGACTTACTATTGCAAGATATTATTTGCCAAGTGGGCGCACTATACAAGCAGTAGGTGTAAAACCTGATATTGAAGTATTTCCAGGAAAAGTTAATACTCAAGAAGATGGCTTTAATATCAAAGAAAGTGATTTAAAGCAGCATTTAGAAAGTGAATTGGAAAAACTTGATAAAAATGAGAAAAAAGAAGACAAAAAAGAGCAAAAAAATGATAAAAATATCATTACTCAAAAGCAAATTAATGATGATGCGCAGTTAAAATCTGCCATAGATACCATTAAAATATTAAATATTAAACAAGGACAATAATTATGAAAAAAAAAGAATTACTTTATGAAGGTAAGGGTAAAAAACTCTATACAACCGAAGATGAAAATTTTCTTATAAGCGAATTTAAAGACGATTTAACAGCCTTTAATGCTGAAAAAAAAGGAAGTGAAAGTGGAAAGGGTGCATTAAATTGCAAAATCAGCACAGAACTTTTTCATTTGCTTGAAAAAAATGGCATAAAAACTCATTTAGTTGAAACCATTAGTGATAATGAGCAAGTGGTAAAAAAATGCAAAATTGTGCCTATTGAGGTTATAGTGCGCAATGTTGCAACAGGATCGCTTACAAAAAGATTGGGTATTAAAGACGGCACAGTTTTGCCTTTTGCTTTGGTGGAATTTTGTCTTAAGAACGATGAGTTAGGAGATCCTTTTATCAATGATGAGCATTGTTTGATTTTAAATTTAGTACAAAATGAAGCACAGATTAAAGAAATTAAAGAAATGGCTAAAAAAATCAATGCGATTTTAACTCCTTTTTTTGATGCTAAAAATTTAAGACTTATTGACTTTAAAATTGAGCTAGGTTTAACTAAAGACAATGAGCTTGTTTTAGCCGATGAAATCAGTCCTGATAGCTGTAGATTTTGGGATAAATTTAGCAATGAAAAGCTAGACAAAGATAGATTTCGTCAAGATTTAGGAAATGTTAAAATGGCCTATGAAGAAGTTTTAAAAAGAATTTTAAACTAAGGAATATCATGAAAATACTTGTCAATGTTTTTTTAAAAAATGGTGTTTTAGATCCTCAAGGAAAAGCTATAGAAAAGGCTTTACATTCTTTAAATTTTAATGAAATCAAAGAAGCAAGAGTAGCCAAACAAATCGTGCTTGATTTAGATGAGAGTGATGAACAAAAAGCAAAAGAACGCGTGAAAAGTATGTGTGAAGAGCTTTTGGTAAATAGTGTAATCGAAGATTATGAGCTTATTGTAAGTGAGAAATGATGAAAGTTGCTATTATTAGATTTCCTGGAACAAACTGCGAATTTGATACCCAATATGCTTTTGAAAAACTTGGTGTAAAAGCACAAATCATTTGGCATGAAGAAAAAGAAATTGATGCAGACTTAGTGGTTTTGCCTGGAGGATTTTCGTATGGAGATTATCTAAGATGTGCAGCCATTGCTAAAATCGCTCCTGCTATGCAAGGTGTTATCGCACATGCGAAAAGAGGAGGATATATTTTAGGAATTTGCAATGGCTTTCAAATCTTGCTTGAAAGTGGACTTTTAGAAGGTGCTATGAAGCACAATAATAATTTAAGTTTTATCTCCAAAAATCAAAATTTAAGAGTTGTTTCAAATGATAATGTTTTTTTAAAGAATTTTCAAAAAGATGAAATTATCAATCTTCCTGTTGCTCATGGTGAAGGAAATTATTATGCAGATGAAGCTACCTTGAAAAAAATGCAAGATAAAGATTTAATTCTTTTAAAATACGAACCAAATCCTAATGGCTCTGTGTTGGATATCGCAGGAATTTGTGATGAAAATAAAAAAATTTTTGGCCTTATGCCTCATCCAGAGCGCGCTTGCGATAAAATATTAGGTAATGATATAGGCTTAAGAATGTTCGAAGGTTTTATGTGAGAATAATATTTTTTTTAGTTTTTGTTTGTCTGAGTCTTTTTGCTCGAAGTGAAATTTCTGTTTTTGATGGTCAAGATGAAAATATGCAAAGAGAATTGCAAAAACTTCCAAAAGAGGAACAGCAAATCTATCAAAATATCGCTCCAAGTGATGAAAATTCCGATTTTGATAGTAATATATATGATCCTTTTATACCTCAAAGTTCATTAGTTCTTACTACTGATGATTATGTTAATAAAGTATATGTTGGAGAAGTATTTCCCATAGTTCTTCATGCTAAGATTACAGAGGATACAAATTTTGATTTTAACATCACTTTGCAAAAAAGCAAGGACTTGATCTTTTTAAATCCTGATTTAAAATGGGAATATATTAAAGGCGATTATAGGACTGTTTTGTGGTTTGAGGCTAAAACTTCAAATGCAAATTTAGAACAGATTTCAGTCAGCCTTTTAAGAAATGGAAAAATTTTTCAAAGTGCTAGTATTAGTATAGGTGCTATCCATTTTGAAAATACACCTAATAATAAAAATTTTTCACATCTTGTGGCAAGTTCCTTGGAGGTTAAAAAAATCAAAACCAGTTATTTTGATGATTCAAGCATTATTACAATGATTGAACTAAGCGCCACAAATGCAAATCTTAAGAGCTTTTTTGTAAATGGAGTCGAGAAACAGGGTATTGAAAATTTAAAGGGTGATTTTAATTCTTCTAATGCTTTTTATTATGCTATTTTTCCATCGACTAAAACAGATTTTGAATTTTCTTATTTTAACAAAGATACTAAAAAAATGGAAAATATGAGCTTTAAGCTTAAAATCAGCGATGATGAGGTGAGCACTCAAAGCGATTTAAATCCTACAAATAGGGATTTTAATATTTATAAACAATATGCTCTTTGGGCTTTGACTCTTATTTTGGCATTATGGTTTGTTTGGAAGAAAAATTATTTTATTTTAGCAGGAGCGCTTTTATGTTTTATACTTGGTTTTCTTGTAGATACTAACACAGAAAATGCAATTTTAAAAGCGGGTTCTAGGGCTAAAATTTTACCAACTGAATCATCAACTTATTTTTATACAGCAAATTCTAACGAAAAGGTTGAGGTGTTAGGCAAAAGACTTCATTATGTTAAAGTGCTTTTTCGCGATGATAAGATAGGATGGGTTGAAAGTAGTGATTTACAAAAAAATTAAAGCTTTATATTTTTGGTTCTTTTTTATTATAAGCGTAGCTTTTGTTGTGCTATGTTTTTGTTTTATGAAATCTCAAGATACGCTTTGGAAACTTCGAAAATCTTGGGCTAGATTTCAAAAAAATATTCTTTTTTGCAAATATGAAGTCATAGGGGAATTTGATCTTAAAGCAAATATGATTTTAATGAATCATCAAAGTACCTTAGATATCATAGCTTTAGAGGATTTGTATCCTAAAAATTTATGTTGGATTGCCAAAAAAGAATTAGGCGAAATTCCTCTTTTTAAAATTGCCATTAAAAAACCTAAACTTCTTTGCATAGATAGAAAAAATCCACGCGATTTGGTGCGTGTTTTAAAAGAAGCTAAACAAAGGCTTAGTGAAGATAGAGTTTTGGCGATTTTTCCTGAAGGAACGCGTTCTAGGAATGAAAAATTGCTTAAATTTCAAAGTGGTGCTAAAATTTTAAGTGAAAAGCTTGATTTAAAAGTGCAGCCTATTTTGATTGTTGATTCTGCGAAAATTTTAGACACTAAAAGTTTTAGTGCTAGTTCTGGAGTATTGAAAATCATTTGCATGGATTTAGTGGATACGAGTGATAAAAAATGGCTTGAAAATACTAGAAAAAAAATGCAAGAATTACTAGATCAAGAAAGAGCTAAGCTTTGCTAAATACCATTTTAGTTGTTGGTCTTGGGGGTTTTATAGGGGCGGTTTTAAGAATGCTTTCTATCAATTTGATAAATAAAATTTTACCCCATTCTATAAGCTTTGGTACTCTTTTTGTTAATGTCTTAGGATCTTTTATGATGGGGCTTTTGTTTTCTTATGCACATCATAAGGGTTTATCTCCTGTGCTCAAAAGCTTTATAAGTACAGGATTTTTAGGAGCTTTTACAACTTTTTCTACATTTTCTTATGAAAATTTACTGCTTTTACAAAGTGGAAATTATTTTAATTTTTCTTTAAATATTTTATTAAATATAATCCTTTGCCTGATAGCAGTTTGGCTTGGTTTTATAATTTTTAAGTAAGCTCTTGAAATTTACCTTAGAATTTGTATTTTTTGCTAAAATATCTGTTTCAAAATTTATAAAGGAGAAAAAATGCAGTTTCAAACTGAAGTAAATCAACTTTTACAATTGATGATTCATTCCTTATACTCAAACAAGGAAATATTTTTAAGAGAACTTGTATCAAATTCAAGTGATGCTTTAGATAAACTTAATTTTTTAAGCGTGAGTGATGATAAATATAAAAGTTTAAAATTTGAACCTAGAATAGATATTAAAATCGATAAAGATAAGAAAACCCTTACTATTAGCGATAATGGTATAGGTATGGATAAAGATGATCTTATTAACAATCTTGGAACCATAGCAAAAAGTGGTACAAAAAGTTTTTTAGAGAATTTAAGTGGTGATGCAAAAAAAGATTCTCAACTTATAGGACAATTTGGTGTAGGTTTTTATTCTGCATTTATGGTGGCTAGTAAAATCGAAGTTTTAAGCAAAAAAGCTTTAGATGATAAAGCTTATCTTTGGATTTCTGATGCAAATGGCTATGAGATTGAAGATGCGACTAAAGAAGAGCAAGGGACAAGTATTACTTTATATTTAAAAGATGATGAATTTGCAAATTCTTATAAAATCGAAAGTATTATAGAAAAATATTCAAATCATATCCAATTTCCAATTTTTATGGAAAAAGAGGAATTTATCCCTGCTAAAGAGGGCGAGGAAGAAGGAAAAACCGAGCTTAAAATTTCTCAAATTAATAAAGCTAATGCCTTGTGGAGAATGCAAAAATCAAGCCTTAAGACAGAGGATTATGAAAGATTTTATGAGCAAAATTTTCACGATTCTAACAAGCCTTTGCTTTATCTTCATACTAAGAGTGAGGGAAAATTAGAATACAATTCTTTATTTTTTATTCCGCAAAATGCACCTTTTGATCTTTATCGTGTGGATTATCAAAGCGGATTAAAACTTTATGTAAAACGCGTATTTATCAGCGATGATGATAAGGAGCTTTTACCGACTTATTTGCGTTTTGTGCGCGGGATTATTGATGTAGAGGATTTACCACTTAATGTAAGCCGTGAAATTTTACAAGAAAATCAAATTTTAAAAGGCGTAAAAGAAGCCAGCGTTAAAAAAATACTTAGCGAGCTTGAAAAACTTAAAAATAAAGATAAAGAAAAATATTTAAGCTTTTTTAAGAATTTTGGCAAAGTGTTAAAAGAGGGACTTTATGGTTTTGGTGGCGAAAAAGACAGTCTTTTAAAACTCATGCTTTATAAAAGCACTAAGGGTGAAAGTTTGCGCTCTTTAGAAGAATATAAAAATGATATACAAGGCGAGCAAAAAGAAATTTTCTATATCACTGGAAACAATGAAAGCTTGCTTAGAAATTCACCTTTACTTGAAGAATATAAGCAAAAAAATATAGAAGTATTACTTATGGATGATGAGATTGATTCTTTGGTTGCTCCTATGCTTGGAGAATATGAAGGCTTGAAATTTATAGCCATTAATCAAGTTGAAGATAAAAATGAATTAAGCGATGAGGAAAAAAATGAATTTGCTCCATTGGTGGCTAAATTTAAAGAGCTTTTAAAGGATCAAGTTGAAGATGTGAGACTTACAAGTCGTTTAAAAGATAGTCCAAGTTGTATTGTTTATGATAAAAATAAGCCTGATTTTGCAATGCAGCAGCTTTTAAAACAAATGGGACAAGAACAAAACTTTAAACCTATTTTAGAAATCAATCCAAAACACGCCATTTTTACAGGTCTTAAAAATAATGAAACTTTTAGTGCTGATATAGCAACCTTAGTTTTAAATATGGCAAAACTTAGCGAAGGTATGGGTGTGGATAATCCGGCTGAATTTAATGCAAGCCTTACAAAAATCATCACTAAGGCTTTCTCATGATTACAAATCTCCCAGCAAGTGTTTGGATGAAGCAGGATTTAAGCGAATATCAAATTTTTGATGTTCGCACTCCAGCTGAATGGGAGGAGGGTGTTTTACCTCATGCTGAATGTGTAGCTTTGTATGATAATCATGGGCTTTTAAATGCTAATTTTTTAGAAGAATTTCAAGCGAGAAGAAATGAAAATAAAAAACTTGCTTTTATTTGTCGTGGAGGTCATAGAAGTATGATGGCTGCAAATTTTATTAAAAATGAACTCGGTTTAGAAAGTGTAAATTTAGATGGTGGGATGTTGGCATTAAAAGGCTTGATATGATAGGACTTTATTTGTTGATAGCAGCGTTATCTTTTTTACTCCTTTATTTTGCACTTAAAAAACTTACTTTAAATATAGATGAAAAGGCCTTGCTTGAGCCTATAAAATCAGATATTTATCCCAAATTTTGTGATATTATCGATGAAAGAATTAGAGAATTTAAGGATGGGGTTCAAAATAATAGTTTTACCTTAAAAGATCAAGATAAAAAAGATGAATTATTGGAAAAATTAGGGGATTTAAGCAGAGAGCTTACCTTCATACAAACAATGAATTTAAGCAATAAAAGCGATAGTGTATGGCAAAGTGAGCTTTTTGATTTTTTAAAAGAGCTTGAAAAATTATTGCTTGAATATTTGGAAAATGGCGAAGAAGAGGCTGAAAATTTAAGAGAAAATTTGATGAATGAATTTGAAAAGCTTAGAGGCTAAGGTGCAAGAACGCAAAAACTTTTTAAAATATCTCAAGATGACTTTTTGGGGTATTTTTACTTTGGTTTTAATCTTTGCTTTAATTCGATTTAGTGAATTGGCTAATTTATTGGCTGGAGTTGCAGTTTTACTTATAGGAATGACCAATTTAAGCCTAGGATTTAAATCTTTTAGTGGCGGCTTGCTTGAAAAAATTCTTACTCACTCGACAAATACAAAACTTAAAAGCATACTTTTTGGTGCTATTAGCACTCTTATCATGCAATCTTCAACTTTAGTTTCGATTATCTCTCTTTCTTTTTTGAGCGCAGGACTAATATCTTTAGTTGCTGGTGTGGGTATTATTTTTGGTGCAAATTTGGGAAATACTGCAAGTTCATGGTTGATTGTTTGGCTTACAAGAGTTAATATTTCTATCTTGGCTATACCTTTGCTCGTAATTGGAGTTTTGTTTTTCTTTCAAAAAGATAATATGATTAAAAGTTTTGGAAATATTTTTATAGGTATAGGTTTTTTCTTCTTAGGAGTGGATTATATAAAAAATGGTTTTAATGAATTTCAAGATGTTATAGATTTGTCTTATTTTGATTTTACAGGTTTTAAGGGAGTGTTGATTTTTGTAGGTCTTGGGGCTTTGCTTACAGGTATTATTCAATCAAGCACAGCAACAATAGCCATTATAGTCACAGCACTATTGACAGGGCAAATCAGTTTTGAAAATTCTTTAGCAGCGACTTTGGGTACGAGTGTAGGAGGTGTGGTAACAGCTGTGCTAGCTTCTTTAAGTACTAATGTTGAGGGCAAAAAGCTTGCTTTTGCAAATTGTATTTTTAATTTTACTATTGCAATTATAATCATACTTATTTTTCCTTATTTTATTGATTTTTTAAATGGGATGGCAAAAATTTTAAATATAGAAAATTTAGCTTTAAAAATGGCCTTATTTCATACTTTGTTTAATCTTTTAGGAATATTTATCTTTGTATTGTTTATCCCACAATTGGTAAATTTTTTAAACAAAATCGTTAAAGCACCTAAAGATAAAAATAAAGATCGACCCTTATATCTTGAACCTAGTTTATTGAAATTTAGTGATACAGCTATCGAAGCTTTGCGAAAAGAAAGCGAACATCTTTATGATAATGCGTATGCGATTATCGCTCATGCTATAGGGTTGAGTCGTAAAGATATACAAAGCAATAAAAGCTTTGAAGAAATTTTGCAAAATAAAAAATGGTTTAGTAAAAATGTGGATTTGGATTATTTGTATCAAACTAGAATCAAAGTGCTTTTTGAAGCTATCATTGACTTTTCAACCAAAGCGCAAATTCACATAGATGATGAACTTAAAAATCACAGAATTTTTACTTTTAAAATCGCTGCTAAAAATCTTACAGAGGCAACTAAAAATTTAAAATTAGTTCAAGAAAATATCAAAAAATACTCTAATTGCGGTAATAAAGATTTGGCCTTAGAATACAATAAAATAAGATCTAATTTAGGAGAATTGCTAAGAAGTATTCAAGAGCTTAGAAGCGTGGACGATGAAAAAGTGTATTTGATTATTAAAAATTTTCAAAAAGGTAAGGAAATTCTAAAAGAAATTGATGGTTTAACTCTTAATAATGTCGAACATCTTATTTTAGTTAGAAAAATCACTACCGCAGAGGGTATATCTATAATTAATGATACAAGTTTTATTGCTAAGATTGCTAAAGATCTTATAGATGCCGTTGAAATCATTTTCGCAAGAGAAAAGGTGCTTTGGGATGATATTAATTAAGAGTTTGATTATTTTCTGTGATGATAGGGGTTAGAAAATCTTCATTGATTAAAATATCTACAACATCTTTAAACATAGGTAAAGCACTTTGAGCAGCATAGTAACTATAAGGCTTGGTAGGGTTTCTTACTAAAACCCCTATGGTATAGTTATGTTTTGTATCGTTGGCAAAACCGAAAAAAGAAGCATTATAGCGATTGGAGGTATAGCCTTGTCTTTCTGCAATACGCGCAGTTCCTGTTTTACCCCCTACGATTATACCTTGAGTGATAGCTTTTTTTCCTGTACCTTTTTCTATAACATCAATAAGAATTTTTTGCATGGTTTGCGCTGCTTGCGGGGTTAAAATAACTTCTTTTTTGATATCCTCTTCAAGACTTACAAAGCGTCCATCTTGATAGAATTTTTCAGCCAAATGCGGAGTGATGTAAACTCCATTGTTATTAAAAACATTATAAGCAGCAAGTAGTTGTATAAAGGTTGTTTTTAAGCCATATCCATAGCTTAATACCGACTTTTCTATATCTCTTAAGCGCTTGGAATTAGGGATTTCTCCTTTTTGCTCGTAAGGCAAGTCAATTCCGCTTTTTTCGCCAAATTTAAAAATTTTAAGTCCAGCAATGATTTCAAGATTACTCAATCTTTTCGCAATTTGTATCATACCTATATTAGAAGAATATCTAATCACCTCTTCCATAGTCATTTGATCCATTTTATGATCATCTCTAATAGTGAAACGCCCCAGTTTATAAGCTCCACCATAGGTGTTAATTACTTCATCTGTCTTGAGTTTGCCAAGTCTTAGAGCAGTTGTAAAAATAAAAGGCTTGATAACCGATCCTGCTTCATATCCATACTCTATAGCGCTTGCATTTAAAACAGATAAATCTTTACCGCGATTTTGGGGATCATAACGCCTAGAACTTGCCAGAGCTAGAATTTGACCTGTTTTACTATCCATAACTCCGACTATGATTTCATTAGCTTTTAAATCTTCATTTCTTCCATCAATCGCTTTTTCAATGCTTTTTTGAAGTTTTAAGGATATATTAAGATATAAAAGACAGCCATCAATCTTTTTTTGCTGCAATGAGTTTAAATTTAAGATTATATTTCCACCTATATCTTTTAGGCCTTGAATTTTTTCATTTTGGAGTGGACTTAAGCAGTCGTCATAGTATTTTTCAAGTCCTTTTACTCCAACATTTTTTAAAATTCCGCTTTGAGGATCTAAAACCATTTTAGTATAACCTATGGCTGGAGTTAAAGCATCTTTAGACATATAAATTCTATCTTCTTCATGTTCGATAATGCTTAAACCTCTTGTTTCAACCTTTCCTAGGTTATTGGTAAATGCTTTAAAAAATCCTTGTATATAAAGCTTTTTTGCAAGATCTCTAAGATAGCTTGCTTGTTTAGAATCTAAATTTTGAGAAAGGATAAAATGATAGGATCGTTTTTTCTGTTTTTGAATTCTTTTTTTAATATCTGCAATTTCATCATCGCTAATTCCACTATATATTTGAAAAAGCTTTAAAAATAAATCAAATTTATCCTTATTGATACTTCTTAAATCAATTTCTGCGCGATAAATTTGCCTTGAGCTTGTGATAGTAAAATTATCTTTAGTGATGATATTTCCGCGTAAGGCAAGAGAGTATTGATCTTTTTCAGTGTTGGGGATATGGCGCTTTGAAGTGAGAAAAAAGGTAGAGCTAAGAAAAATGATCATAAAAAAAAGCGCCATGCAGTAAGCAAAGGCGACTTTTGAAACACGATTTTTCTTATGCTCTTGCATACAGCTTAAATTTGTGTTCTTGTGATTTCTTTATAAGCGCTGATAGCTTTATTTCGAACCTCTAGCATAAATTTCATACTGCTTTCAGCTTTTGTGATAGCAATAGCTGCTTGGTGTAAATCTTTTACCTGTCCTGTTGCAATATCTGTCATCGCAGCTTCTGCAGTTTTTTGAGTTTTATCTAAATCTTCGATTTCGTTTTTAAGCATTTTAGCAAATTCATCGCCGATTTTATCATTAGAATTTTGGCTTTTGTTTGCATTTGAAATGTTATTATTTAATCTTAAATCATTAATATTATTCATATTTTATTATCCTCTTAATAAATCAATCGCACTTTGAGCTATGGTTTTTGCACTTGTAAAAGCACTAACATTAGCTTGATAAGCTCTTGTTGCTTCAATCAAATCTGCCATTTCGATGACAGGATTTACATTTGGATATGCTACATAGCCTTGCGCATTAGCATCAGGATGAGAAGGATCATATTTCATACGAAAATCTTTATCATCTCTTACGACTTTATCTACAACAACGCTTTGTATAGCAGGCTTTGCCTCTTCAGGTGAGCTTGGATCATTTAAAGGATTTTCATATTTTAAAAAGTTATTGTCCTTATTAATTTGCTCGTTTAAAAGCTTATCAAAATCTGTCGCTTTAAAGATCACTTCGCGTCTTCGATAAGGTCCGCCTTCAGCTGTTCTTGTTGTGTTTGCATTAGCTATATTGGAGCTAATAACATTCATTCTAAAGCGTTGCGCACTTAAACCATATCCGCTAATATCAAAATCACTTAAGTATGCCATAATTTACCTTTAACTTAATTTAGAACTTGCATCAAGTATAGAGCTAAAAATATTACTTTGTCTTCTTAAGACCCCATCAAGAGCTGTAATCATCACTGTATTTTTACTCATTTCAGTTGTCTCAACATCTAAATCCACAGTATTTGCATCATTTCTTGCTAAATGTCCATCCCTTAGATAAATAGTAGATTTGCTAGGATCTGGGAATTTCCAAGGTTTTTGATGTCCTTCTTCAGTTATTGCTAATTGTAATTCTTTATTATCATTTTTTTTAAAGATTTCATTTGCACGATTTACTAAAGCAGTTTCAAATTCAATATCTCTTGCTTTATAAAAAGGAGTGTCAACATTTGCAAGGTTTGCATTGATGAGTTGATTTCTTAAATTTCTACCCGCTAAAGCACTTGTGATAAGTTCTTTTGATTTGAATGGGTTAATCATTTTTTATCCTTTTTATAATTTCAAAAATTAACAAGCAAATACTGTTCCAACTTGCATAAATTTTTGCAATTTTAGTTATTTGTTTTTTTGTGATTGAATGGCTTTATTATGATCATTGAGATTGGTGCTAAAAATATGCGCCCCTGTGGTTTTATCTCTTACAAAATATAAATAATCAGTTTTTGCAGGAAAGATAGCAGCGCGAATTGCAGATAAAGAGACATTACAAACTGCCTCTTTAGGCAAACCTTCAAATTTATAAGTATTATAAGAGCTATTATCTTCTCTTATTCTTTGAGGAGTGATTTTTGTATGAGAATAAAATCCATAGTTTAAAGTTCCATCCATTTGGAGCTTCATACCTTTTTTTATACGGTTATAAATAACGCTTGCAACTATAGGCATTTCGCTTTCATTAGCCGCTTCTTTTTGAATGACTGATGCTGTTATGATGTATTGGTGCCATTTTTTGGCATTGTATTCGCCAAAAATTTTCTCCGAAGTTTTTCTATTTGAATTTTCTGCATGTTTGAGCAAAACTTGAACCAAAAGTGCTTCTGTGATTCCTTTTGGAATTTTGTAAGTTTCAGGAAGAAAAACCCCTTCTTTATATGTAGCTTGTTTTTCAAATTCGGCTAAAAGCGTGTTTTTATCAAGTTCTAATTGTTTTGCAGCTTGCTCTAAAAAAATCACACTGGTTTCTCCAGGGATGAGAGTAAGGGTTTCTAATGCTGCTTTAGCTATGGTGAGTTTGTGTAAAAATTCTATTCTATTGAGTTCTTTTGTGCCTATATTTATCCAGCCTGATTGAGGGTGACCCAAGAAAAATAAGATATATTTATCAATCGTGCTCATTTCATATTTATTTTGTTTTAGATGTGTTATAATTTGAGCAATGGAACCTTGAGGCAAAAAAACAACAGAATTGCTTTTTAAAGGTTGCGTTAAATAATAAAAAATTCCTAAAATAAATATCAAAAAGAAGTTTCTAATGAAAAAGAAAATTGTATATGCATTACTTATTTTAATTGTATTTATCTCAGTTGTATTTTTAGTTCTTAAGAATGGTATTCTCATATCTCATATCCAATTTAGTTTTTTAAATTTGGAGCAATTATATATTAAATTAGATAAAAAACTCATTGTGCGAGCAAAAAATATCACATTTAATGAAGATAACAATGCAAGTATTCAGGATGATAAGAATGTAAATTCTGACTTTGCTTCTAAGGAATTGTTAAATATTACTAAGAATTTAAAATATCTTTATACTTTTGTTGAGGAAATAGACATACAAAATTTCAATATCAAAGATAATCATATGCGTATATTGTTTAAAAATGATGAATTTTTTGTAGATAATGATTTATTGTTTTTAAAACTTGCGCTACACAGAGAAGGAAAGGAAATTAATGCTGATATTAAAAATCTTTTGCTTAAAGATTATAATTTAAGCATAGATGGAAATTTAAGTATTAATGCAAAAAGTGAATTTTATAATTTTAAAGGCCAAGCAAATAGTGATTTGGCTGATTTTAAGATAAATATTTCTTACAAAAATCAAAACCTAGCCTATAAATTTGAAGATATCAATATTAGAGATATTGCCACTATTTTCAATCAAGCAAAAAAAAGAATAGCATTGCCCGAACCTTTAGTTCTTTGGGTTGTGCATAGGGCTAAAGGAGATTTTTATCATTTTGATTTTATTCAAGGTTTTATTGATTTTTCTAAAAATAATTATTATTTTGATGATATCAGTGCTTGGGGTTATGCAAATAATGTAAAAGTTCGTTTGGATAATCAAATGAATGCTATTAATTTTCCAAAACTTGATTTAAATTTAAGCAATCAAAAATTAAATTTTACCTTCAATAAGGCAAGTTATAATGAATCAGATTTAAGTGAAAGCAAGGTGTTTTTATATGATTTATTTGATAATAAAAAGCATGGAATTTACTTGCGCATCAAATCTAAAAATTTAAAATTTGATGAAAAACTTGCTAAGGCATTAAAAAATTATGATTTAAATTTACCTTTTTACCAAAAAAGTGGAAAACTTGGAAGTGATTTAGAGCTTATAATCGATTTTAACGAAAAGGGTGATGTAAAATATAATGGCACTTTGTCTTTAGAAAATGCGGAGCTTTCATTAGCAAATTTTAGCGTGGCTAGAGCTTTTGTTAAATTAAATCAAAATGATTTGAGTATAGAAAATGCAAGCGTAAAAAATGAGTTTTTGGAAGCAGATTTTAATGCTAAAATCGATCTAGCTACCCATAAGGGTATTTTTGATACTCAAATTTCAAGATTATATTTTGACAATGGCGAGCTTTTTGATATGAGAAATCAAAAAACAAAGATAAATTTAGACTATACAGATGATTTACAGCTTAGTGTGCCAGAATGGGATTTGACTTTAAATTTTAAAGAAGGACTTGAGATATATGCAAACAATCCTAATATTTTAATCCCTCATTCGCCTTTATTAAAAAAATTCGGTTTTATGGGTGCAAAAAGTATTTATTATAAAAGTGTAGACTTTAATGATTTTAATGCGCAAATACAGGATGCTCATTTTAAAAATAACTTATTGGTTAATAACAAGCCTTACGAAAATGATAGCTTTGGTATTGTTCGTAAAAGTGGTGTTTTAAACATAAATACACAAAGTGGTTTAGCTAATGTTAAGGTTATTGATAATAATAAAACCATACATCTTAAAAATTTAACTTATATTTACCAAAAAGATGAAAATGCTTCTACTTCTTCATTTGATATAGCAAAAAATACTCAAAATATTATACTTAATGGAGAAAATCTCACTTTGATTTTAGCAGATTTTAACAAAACTCTAAATTTCGATAAAATGGAGGCAAATTTAAAAAGTGATATCTTAGATGCTAGGGCTACTCGCAAGAATGCAAATTTTGATCTTCATTATAGTCCTAATGATTTGAAATTATTTATTAAAAATATAAACGATGAATATCTGAATGAATTTTTGCAAAAACGGGCTGTGCAAGAGGGTGTCTTTAATTTTAGCGTGATAGGTAGTGGCCTAGATTATTTTGAGGGGGAATTTAATTTTAAAGATACCTTTATAAGGGATCTTAAAGGGGTTAATCAGCTTATATCTTTTATCGATACGGTTCCAAGTCTTTTGATGTTTAAAACTCCTACTTTTAATGAAAAAGGTTTAAGTTTGCATGATGGAAGAGTTGTTTTTAATCGTAAAAAGGATTTGTTAAGTTTTGAAGCGATTAATTTAAATGGCAACAGTATGGATTTGTATGGTTTAGGCAGTGCAAATTTAAGATTAAATACCATAGATATAGATTTAGAATTAAAAACTTTAAAATCAGCTTCTGAAACTATTTCAAAGGTTCCGATTTTAAATTATGTTATTTTGGGGAAAAATCAAGAGATAAGCGCCAATATAAAAGTCGATGGCGCTTTAGATGATCCAAAATTTCACACTCAAATTTTAAGCGATACTTTAAAAACCCCTTTTAATTTGATTAAAAATATCATACAACTTCCTTCTAATTTGTTTAATTAAAAGTGTTTAAAGTTTGTTTTAAAACTAAAACAAACTTTAAATTTACTCTTGCATTTTTTTTTAATTGTAATATACTTTAGATTGAAAAATAAAATTAGTGTTTAAAAGGACAGAAAATGCAAGTTACTTACACTTTGACAGATGAGTCTCCAGCACTTGCGACCTATTCGTTTTTACCTATAGTAAAAGCTTTTTTAAGCAAGGCGCATATAGGAGTAAAAACTTCTGATATTTCGCTATCTGGAAGAATTTTAGCTACTTTTAGTGAGTATCTAAAAGAAGATCAAAGATGCGAAGATGCTTTGGAGCTTTTGGGTGAGCTCGTAAAAAAATCAGATGCAAATTTAATCAAAACTCCAAATATTTCAGCTTCTATTCCACAGCTGAAAGCTGCTATTAAAGAATTGCAGGAAAAGGGTTATATGTTACCAAACTACCCAGACGAACCAAAAAACGATGAAGAATTTCAAATAAAAGCAAAATATCAAAAAGTTTTAGGTTCAGCGGTTAATCCTGTGCTTAGACAAGGCAATTCAGATCGCCGTTCTACTAAAGCGGTAAAAGATTATGCAAAGAATAATCCTTATCGTGTGGTTGAGTTTAATCCTAATTCTAAAACTCGTGTATCTTATATGAAAGAAGGTGATTTCTTTTCTAATGAAAAAGCGGTTTTAATCGATGAGGATTGTGTAGCAAGTATTGAATTTGTTGCAGATAGTGGCAAAAGTGAAATTTTAAAAGAAGGCTTAAAGCTTGAAAAAAATGAAATTTTAGATGCAACCTTTATGGATGTAGAAAAATTGCAAGATTTTTATGCTAAAGAAATCAAAGCAAGCAAAGATAATGATTTACTTTTCTCTCTTCATTTAAAAGCTACGATGATGAAAGTAAGCGATCCTATACTTTTTGGTTATGCGGTAAAAATCTTTTTTAAAGAATTATTTGATGAATTTAAAGATGAATTTGAAACACTTGGAATCAATCCAAACAATGGATTGAGCGAACTTTTAAGCAAGGTGCAAACTTCAAGCAAGAAAGACGAAATTTTAAGAAGATACAACGAAATTTTAAACAGTCGTGCTGATATTTCTATGGTAAATTCAGATAAGGGTATCACCAATTTACATGTTCCAAGCGATGTTATTGTTGATGCTTCTATGCCTGCTATGCTTAAAAATGGTGCAAGATTATGGGATAAAGAAGGCAAAGAAAAAGACACAAATGCAGTTATCCCTGATCAAACTTACGCAACTATTTATGAAGCGGTTATCGAAGATTTGCATAAGAATGGCACTTTAAATCCTGCGAAATTAGGCAGTGTATCTAATGTAGGTTTGATGGCTAAAAAAGCTCAAGAATACGGCTCACATGATAAAACATTTGTTGCTAAAGAAGATGGAGTGTTTAAAATCATTGCCAAAGGTAAGGTTTTATTAGAGCATAAAGTTAGAAAAGGTGATATTTATAGAGCCAATCAAGCTAAATTTGACGCTGTTTTAAATTGGATCGATTTGGGTATAGAAAGAGCTGATTTGACAGGAGCTGAAGCGATTTTTTGGCTAGACAGTAAAAGAGCTAGCAATAAAATTATGATAGATTTAGTTCAAAACCGTCTTAAGGAAAAAAATAAAAATATAGCTATCCTTGCTCCTTATGAAGCTTGCTTAAAAAGCTTAGAATTGATTCGTGCTGGAAAAGATGCTATTTCTATTACAGGAAATGTCTTAAGAGATTATTTAACCGATCTTTTTCCTATTCTAGAGCTTGGAACAAGTGCTAAAATGCTTTCTGTTGTGCCTATGTTAAAGGGTGGAGCTATGTTTGAAACCGGAGCAGGAGGTTCAGCACCAAAGCAAGTAGAACAATTAGTCGAAGAAAATCATTTGCGTTGGGATAGCTTGGGTGAATTTTTAGCCCTACAAGCAAGCTTAGAATTTTATGCTAATAAATGCAATAATCATAAAGCTAAAGTCTTAGCAGAATGTCTTGATGAGGCTATAGGTGAATGGCTTGAAAACAATAAAGCTCCATCAAGAAAAGTAAAAGAAGATGATAATCGTACAAGCCATTTTTATTTAGCAATGTATTTTGCAAATCATTTGGCAAGACAAGCAAATGATATGGAGCTTCAAAGCTTTTTTAAAGATATTGCCTTAGAGCTTTCCTCTAATGAAGAAAAAATTAGAGCCGAATTTAATGATGCACAAGGTGTGAAAGTCGATTTGGGTGGATATTATAAATTTGATGATGAGAAAGCAAATAAAATTATGCGCCCAAGTGCAACTTTTAATGCTATCATAGAAAAAATAGGACAAAGATGAAAATCACAATCATCGGTGCAGGGAATGTAGGCTCAAGCGTAGCCTATGCTTTAATTTTGCGTGAATTGGCAAATGAGATTGTTTTAGTTGATATCAATGAAGATTTATTGATTGCAAGGGAATTAGAATTATCCCAAAGCATAGCTGCTTTAAATTTAGACATAGAATTAACTTGTACTAAGGATTATACTTATACAAAAAATTCTGATATTGTGCTTTTTAGCGCAGGATTTGCAAGAAAAGATGGCCAAAGTAGAGAAGAGCTTTTGCAGCTAAATACAAACATTATGCTTGATTGTGCTAAAAAAATTAAAGAATTTAATCCTGATCCACTTTTTATCATTTTAACAAATCCGGTGGATTTTTTGCTCAATACTCTTTATGAGAGTGGAATTTTTTCTTCTAAAAAAATTGTTGCTATGGCAGGGGTTTTAGACAATGCAAGATTTAAGTATGAAGTAGCTAAAAAGTTAAAAGCTAGAATTTCAAGTGTGGATACAAGATTAATTGGTTTTCATAATGATGATATGGTTTTAGTAAAATCTTATGCAAGTGTTAAAAATCAAAAACTCGGAGAACTTTTAAGTGAAGAAGAATTTGAGGATTTGGAAAATGAAGTTAAAACCGGTGGAGCAAAGGTGATTAAACATCTTAAAACTTCAGCATATTTGGCACCTGCAAGCGCTTGTGTAAGAATGCTCGAATCTATAAGAAGTGGAGAATTTTTACCTATGAGTGTGATTTTGCATGGAGAATTTGGAGTGCAAAATAAAGCTTTAGGTACTATGGCAAGATTGGGTTTAGAGGGCGTTGTTGAGATTATGAAGCTTGAACTTAGCGACGAAGAAAAAGACAAGGTAAAAAAATCATTAATAAAATATCAATATATAAAGGAAGATAAATGAATATACATGAATATCAAGCAAAAGCGATTTTTGCAGACAATGGTATCCCTACTTTAAAGGGAAAGGTTGCATTTAGCGTAGAAGAAGCTGTAGAAAATGCTAAAGAATTAGGCGGTAGCGTTTGGGCTGTGAAAGCTCAAATCCATGCAGGTGGTCGTGGTCTTGGCGGTGGTGTTAAAATCGCTAAAAATTTAGATGAGGTAAAAGATTATGCAAGTAAAATTTTAGGAATGAATTTGGTTACTCATCAAACAGGACCTGAAGGTAAGCTCGTGCAAAAACTTTATATAGAAAGTGGTGCAAATATAGTAAAAGAATATTATTTGGCTATTTTATTTAACAGAATGGCAGAACAAATTACAATCATTGCTTCAAGCGAAGGGGGGATGGATATAGAAAAAGTGGCTAAAGAAAGCCCTGAAAAAATCGCAAAAGTAGGCATTGATCCACAAATTGGCTTTAAAATGTTTCATGGTCTTGAAGTGGCAAAGGTTTTAGGATTAGATAAAGATGAAAGCAAAAAACTTATTTCTATGATAGCAAAACTTTATAAGCTTTATATGGATAAAGATATGAATATGCTTGAAATCAATCCTTTAATTAAAACTGCAGAAGGAGATTTTTACGCTCTTGATGCAAAATGTAGTTTTGATGACAGTGCGCTTTATCGCCATCCAGAGATTGCCGAACTTAGAGATATCACAGAAGAAAATCCTGCTGAAAGAGAAGCAGCTGAATTTGGTTTAAGTTATGTAAAATTAGACGGTGATGTTGCTTGTATGGTAAATGGTGCAGGACTTGCTATGGCAACAATGGATATTATCAATTATAGTGGTGCAAAACCTGCAAACTTCTTAGATGTGGGCGGTGGCGCATCTGCTGAAACAGTTGCAAAAGCTTTTGAAATCATTTTAAGAGATAAAAATGTTAAAGTAATATTTATCAATATTTTTGGTGGTATTGTTCGTTGTGATAGAATCGCAAATGGTATTTTGGAGGCAACTAAAAATGTTGAGGTGAACATTCCTATCGTAGTGCGTCTTGATGGTACAAATGCAGCTGAAGCAAAAGCGATCTTAGATAGTTCAAATCTTAAAAATATCAAAGCAGCAACCAATCTTAAAAATGGTGCAGAATTAGTAAAAAGTTTAGTAGGATAAGGATAAAAAATGAGTATATTGGTTAATAAAAATACAAAAGTAATAGTTCAAGGTTTTACAGGTAAAGAAGCAACTTTTCATGCAGAGCAGTGTATGGCTTATGGTACAAATATAGTCGGAGGTGTAACTCCTCATAAAGGTGGTCAAACTCATCTTGGCAAGCCTGTTTTTGATACAGTTGCAGATGCAGTTAAAGCCACAGGAGCTGATGTAAGTTTGATTTTTGTTCCTGCTTTTGCAGTAGGTGATAGTGTGATTGAAGCAGCGGATGCAGGCATTAAGCTTGCTGTTGTAATTACAGAACATACTCCGGTTAAAGATATGATGTTTGCCAAGCAGTATGCAAATAAAAAAGGCATGAAAATTATAGGACCAAATTGTCCAGGAATCATTACTTCTGAAGAATGCAAATTAGGCATTATGCCAGGCTTTATCTTTAAAAAGGGTTGCGTAGGGCTTATTTCAAAAAGTGGAACTTTAACTTATGAAGCAGCTAATCAAGTAGTTCAAGGTGGGTATGGAATTTCAACAGCAGTAGGCATTGGTGGAGATCCTATCATAGGACTTGCTTATAAAGAACTTTTAAGTGAATTTGAAAAAGATAACGAAACAAAAGCTATTGTTATGATAGGGGAAATCGGCGGTAGCTTAGAAGTAGAAGCAGCAAAATTTATTAAAGAAAATATTAGCAAACCTGTGGTAGCATTCATTGCGGGAGCGACTGCGCCAAAAGGTAAAAGAATGGGACATGCAGGAGCTATAGTAGGTAGTGCTGATGAAAGTGCTGCAGCTAAAAAAGAAGCATTAAAGTCTTATGGAATTCATGTAGTGGATTCTCCAGCTTTAATCGGTGAAGAAATACAAAAAATATTAGGCTAAAAAAGGAAAAAGATATGAGTATAGCAGCTCCAAAAGATACCCCTGTTTGGGTAGATGAGCATAGATGTAAAGCTTGCAATATCTGCGTTAGCTATTGCCCTGCAGGGGTTTTAGCTATGCGCGATGATGTTCATGCGGTTTTGGGACAAATGATAGAGGTTGTACATCCTGAGTCCTGTATAGGTTGTACTGAGTGTGAAACACATTGTCCAGATTTTGCTATTATGGTGGCAAAAAGAGATGAATTTAAATTTGCCAAACTGACTCCGGAAGCTAAAGACAGAGCCGTAGCAGTAAAAAATAATAAATATAAAAAATTAGCATAGGAAAGACAATGAGAGAAGTTATAGCAACAGGTAATGTTTTGATTGCAAAAGCAGCAATTGATTGTGGATGTAAATTTTTTGGAGGTTATCCTATTACACCAAGTTCTGAAATTGCACATGAATTAAGCCATATGCTTCCTGCAAATGATGGAACTTTTATACAAATGGAAGATGAAATTTCGGGTGTAAGTGTGACTATTGGTGCTGCTATGAGTGGCGTAAAATCAATGACCGCAAGTAGTGGTCCTGGAATTTCGCTTAAAGCAGAGCAAATCGGTCTTGCTTTTATCGCTGAAATTCCACTTGTTATTGTAAATGTTATGCGTGGTGGTCCTTCAACAGGTCTTCCAACAAGGGTGGCTCAAGGGGATTTATTTCAAGCAAAAGCACCTACTCATGGGGATTTTGCTAGTGTGGCTATCGCACCAGCGAGTTTAGAAGAAGCTTATACAGAAACCATAAGAGCGTTTAATTTGGCTGAAAAGTATATGACTCCTGTATTTTTACTTATGGATGAAACTGTAGGGCATATGAATGGTAAAGCGGTATTGCCTGATTTAAAAGATATAGAAATTATTAATCGTAAAAAATTCACAGGCGATAAAAAAGATTATAAACCTTATGCAGCGGGCGAAAATGAACCTGCAACACTCAATCCATTTTTTACTGGCTATCGCTATCATGTAACCGGACTTCATCATGGAGATATAGGTTTTCCAACAGAAGATGGCGCTATAGTTAAGAAAAACATGGAAAGACTTATAGGTAAAATTAAAAACAACCAAGATGATATTTGTACTTATGAAGAATATATGCTTGATGATGCTGAATTTTTAATCATAGCTTACGGAAGCGTAAGTCGTTCTGCTAAAGAAGCTATCAATAGGCTCAGAGAAGAGGGTATTAAGGTAGGACTTTTCCGCCCTATCACACTTTATCCTGTAGCTGAAAAGAAAATTGCTGAAGTGGCAAGCAAATTTAAAAAGGTAATGGTAAGCGAATTAAATATGGGACAGTATCTTGAGGAGATTGAAAGAGTAAGTTCTCGTCGTGATTTTATTAGCTTACATCGTGCAAATGGTCGTCCTATAACACCTAGCGAAATCATTGCTAAAGTAAAGGAGAATATATAAAATGGCGTTTAATTATGATGAATATTTAAGAACTGATAAACTTCCTACTCAATGGTGTTGGGGTTGTGGCGATGGTGTAGTTTTAAAATGTATTATCCGCGCGATAGAAAAGCTGGGTTGGAATATGGATGATGTTTGTCTTGTTTCAGGTATAGGATGTAGCGGTAGAATGAGCTCTTATGTAAATTGCAATACCGTGCACACTACTCATGGTAGAGCTATTGCTTATGCAACAGGCATAAAACTAGCCAATCCTAGCAAACATGTTATTGTAGTAAGTGGCGATGGTGATACTTTAGCAATTGGTGGAAATCATACTATACATGGATGTCGTAGAAATATAGATTTAACTCATATTGTAATCAACAATTTTATTTATGGGCTTACTAATTCTCAAACTTCTCCAACTACTCCAAAAGGTTTTTATACAGTAACTGCACAATTTGGAAATATCGATCCAAATTTTGATGCTTGCGAATTAACTAAAGCTGCTGGAGCTTCTTTTGTGGCAAGAGGAAATGTTATTGAGGCAAATAAATTAGAAAATTTAATTTATAAAGCTTTAGCACACAAAGGTTATAGCTTTGTTGATGTTTTCTCAAATTGTCATATTAACCTAGGTAGAAAAAATAAAATGGGTGAAGCAGTGGCTATGCTTGATTGGATTAAAAATCGTGTTGTGGATAAGTCTAAATTTGAAAGTATGGATTTTGAAGAAAGAAAAGATAAATTCCCAACAGGTGTTTTATATGAAGATAGCACGCAGCCAGAATATTGTCATGCTTATGAAGAAGTGCGTCGTGCAGCCAAAGAAAAAAGAATGGTTGATTTAGGAGCCTTAAAATGAAATATCAATTAAGATTTGGTGGTGAGGGTGGTCAAGGTGTTATCACCGCAGGAGAAATTTTAGCTGAAGCAGCGATTAAAGAAGGTCGTCAAGCCTTTAAAGCTTCAACTTATACTTCCCAAGTGCGTGGAGGTCCGACTAAGGTTGATATTATCATCGATGATAAAGAAATTCTTTTTCCTTATGCGGTAGAGGGCGAAGTAGACTTTATGCTTTCAACTGCAGATAAGGGTTATAAAGGTTTTCGTGGCGGAGTAAAAGAGGGTGGCATCATAGTTGTAGAACCAAATTTGGTTCATCCTGAAAGCGAAGATTATAAAAAATGGCAAATTTTTGAAATTCCTATCATTACTATAGCTAAAGATGAGGTAGGTAATGTAGCTACTCAATCAGTTGTTGCACTAGCCATAGCTGCTTATATGAGTAAATGTATTGATTTGGATATTCTTAAAGAAACGATGCTTCATATGGTTCCAGCTAAAACAAGAGATGCAAATTCTAAAGCTTTTGATTTGGGTGTTAAATATGCACAAGAAACCAAAGCTCATTCTTAAATAAATTTGGGTTTATTCCCAAATTTATTGCTTCTTGAAATAAATTTTTAAACTTTTTCATTTTTTAATTTAGCTACTTTTAACGATTAAAATTTTATAATCAAAAACATATTTATTAAGGAAATTCAATGGATATTTTTGACGAAATGTTTAATAAAACTCCTAAGGAAAAATTTATAGAAATTATACAAAATGGAAATTTAGGAGCTTTAGAAAAAGTATTTGAAAACTTTTTTGCTGATCATATTGCTATGATCGAGCTTTTAGAAAAACAAGGTTTTAATGAAATGGATATGAAAAGCTTTATACTTGAAAATGGAGATTTTATTCAAGAAAGGCAAAACGATCTTTTTATAGAATTAGGTGCTAAAATTTTAGGACATGAGGGCTAATGAGCATTAGGCTTTTGGTTTTTTTTACTTTGATGGCAAATTGCATTGTTTTAAATGCTGCTCCTGTTTTTGATTATACATATAAATTTACACTTAAAAAAGACGAGAGAGCTAGCGTGGAGATTAAAGAGCTTGGTTATGATAATGGGGTTCAAAATTTTGATTTTTATTGGACTTTGTTTGATAATACCAATATAGTCGTTCATTCTAAATTTCGTAAATATCCGCGTCAATTTGTGATGAGTTTAAGAAGAAATTTGGACTGGGTAACCCAAACTTTAATTCCTGATTATAAAAATCCACATATTGATAGAGCAAGGCTTATTTTAGAATTTAGCGAATACAAAAAAGGTGAGGCAATTTTTACTGTGTATATAGAAGATAAGGATTCTAGACTTGAAGTGAAATTTCTTGATCCAAGAAAAATGCAATTAACAAATCCACCTCAAAATAATCAAGTAGTGCCTATGATAGATTTTAATGAGCCTCAAGTAGAACCATTGATACAACGAGAAAATACCACAAACTAAATTTGAAGGATATAGGGTGCAGCCAATAGATGATTTGATAAAACAATATTTGCAAGAGCTTGATTATGAACCTATTTTAACTATGCTTGCTAATACCAAATCAGGCAAAAAATTGCGTTCAAAGCTACTTTTAGCAATCGCAGGAGAAAATGCAAATTCTTATAAAATTTGTGCCGCAATAGAACTTATACATTTAGCAAGTTTGTTGCATGATGATATCATAGATGAAAGCAAATTAAGACGTGGTGCAAAGTCTGTTAATGCCGAATTTGGTACAAAAAACGCCCTTATGCTTGGAGATATTTTATATTCAAAAGCTTTTTATGAATTGAGCCAACTAGATGCTTGTTTTGCAAGTATTATTTCAGATGCGGTTGTTAAGCTTGCTGTAGGCGAGCTTATGGATGTTGAGCTTAGCAAAAGTTTTAATGCGGATAAAGATAAATATCTAAAGATGATTTATAATAAAACCGCAGTTTTAATCGAAGCAAGTGCAAGGTGTGGGGCTATTTTGGCAAATTTAGATGAAAAAGCTTTTGGAGAATATGGCAAAAATTTAGGTCTTGCATTTCAAATGATTGATGATATTTTAGACATTAAGGGCGATGAAAAAACCCTTGGAAAACCTGCTATGAATGATTTTAAAGAGGGTAAAACCACTTTGCCTTATATTTATCTTTATGAAAATTTAAATAATGAGGATAGGGCTCAATTAAAGAATTTATTTCAAAAAGATTTAAACAATGATGAAAAAATTTGGATACAAACCAAATTTGAAGAAACAAAAGCTTTAAATAAAGCTATATTGGAGGCTAAAGAATATGCCCACCAAGCAGCACTAGCTATAAAAGATTTTTCCAATGAAAAACTTCAAGATATAATTCAAGCTATGATAGATAGGGATTTTTAATGTATTATTGCATATCTTTTACTCATAAAAATACAGATCTTTCTTTAAGGGAGAGATTGAGTTTTTCAGATGAAGCAAAAAAAAACGAGTTTTTGAGATTGCTAAGCATTCATGAAAATATTGAAGAATGTTTGGTTATAAGCACTTGTAATCGTGTAGAAATAGTAGCTTATGTAAAAGAAGCTTGTGCAGAATATATTATTAAATCCTTAGCTTTATTATGCAATGTAGATAAAGAAAGCTTAGTTCAAAAAGCTGATATTTTTGAAGATAGCGGAGCTATTCATCATCTTTTTTCGGTTGCAAGCTCACTTGATAGTTTGGTTGTTGGAGAAACACAAATCGTAGGGCAATTAAAAGATGCTTTTGCTTTTGCTTTAAAAAATAATTTTTGCGCGGTACATCTTTCAAGGGCAATTCACAGTGCATTTAAATGCGCAGCTAAGGTTCGTAATGAAACCCAAATTTCAAAAAATCCTATTTCAGTCGCTAGTGTAGCAGTAGCTAAGGCTAAAGAACTTTTGCCTTTAGATGGAAAAAGTGCTATAGTTATAGGTGCGGGTGAGATGGGAGAGCTTGCAGCCAAGTATTTAATCACTGCTGGAGCTAGAGTTATAGTGTTAAACAGGGATATGGAAAAGGCTCGTATCCTTTGTGAGAGATTGGGTGTTTTAAGCGAGTGCGATAGCTTAAATAATTTAAAAAAATATCTTGATGAGTATGAACTTTTTTTCTCAGCTACCAATGCCCCAAATGCTATTATTACAAATTCTTTAATCGATGAGGTCTCTCATAAGAGATATTTTTTTGATATTGCTGTGCCACGAGATATTGATATTAGTGAAAATGAAAAAATATCAGTTTTTGCGGTCGATGATCTTGAAGTTGTTGTGCGAAAAAATTTAGCCTTAAGAGAACAAGAAGCGCGTATGGCGTATGGTATCATCGGGCGTGAGACAGCAGAATTTTTTAGATATTTAAATGATTTAGCTTTAACTCCTATTATAAAAGCGATTCGCTTGCAAGCAAAAGAATGTGCCAACAAACAGCTTCAAATCGCTTTAGATAAAGGATATTTAAAACATTCTGATGAAGAAGAGGCAAGAAAATTAATCCATCAAGTTTTTAAAGCTTTCTTGCATACTCCAACTATGAATTTGAAACATTTGCAAGGTAAAATGCAAAGTGATACAGTGATTAATGCTATGCGTTATATTTTTGATTTGGAAAATAATCTTGAAGGTTTAAATCAATACACATGCGAATTTAATATGGAGAATAATGATGAAATTTAGTAAATTATATGCACCAAGTCTTAAAGAGGCTCCAAAAGATGCGACTTTACCGAGCCATATTTTTTTAACACGCGCTGGCTTTGTTGAGCAAATTGGTAGTGGGCTTTATAATTTTTTACCTTTGGGAAAAAGAGTATTGGATAAAATTCGCACTATTGTTAAGGAAGAAATGGATAAAGCAGGAGCACAAGAAGTAAATCTTAGTTTTATCACTCCTGCAAGTTTGTGGCAAGAAAGTGGGCGTTATAATGTTTTTGGAAAAGAACTTTTGCGTTTTAAAGACAGAAAAGAAAATGAATTTGTTTTAGGTCCAACACATGAAGAAGCTATGCTTTCTTTGGTAAAAAACAAAATCACAAGCTATAAACAACTTCCTTTGCATTTATATCAAATTGGACTTAAATTTCGTGATGAAGCAAGGCCTAGATTTGGGCTTTTAAGATGTCGTGAATTTCTAATGAAAGATGGATATAGTTTTCATGCTAATGAAGAAGATTTAGGGCGTGAGTTTGAGCTTATGTATAAAACTTATTCTCAAATTTTACAAAGAATGGGGCTTGATTTTAGAGCAGTTGAAGCTGATAGTGGGGCTATTGGTGGAAGTGGTTCTAAGGAATTTATGGTTTTGGCAAAAAATGGGGAAGATGATATTTTAATTTGTGAAAATTGTGATTATGCGGCTAATGTTGAAGCTGCAAAAAGAGCTAAAAAAACTTGTCAAGATGAGCGTCCTGAAGCAAATTATGCAAGTAAATTTCACACTCCAAATATTAAAACTATAGATTCTTTAGCACAATTTTTTAAAATTAATGCTTTTTATACGATTAAAGCAGTGGTAAAAAAAGCTATTTATGAAAATGAAAGTAAATTAGTTGTGTTTTTTATAAGAGGAAGTGATGATTTGCAAGAGGTTAAGGCTCAAAACGCTTGCAATGCTCTTGAGCTTGTGGATGCGAGCGAAGAAGAATTAGAAAAAGCGGGATTGGTTGCAGGTTTTATAGGCTTTGTGGGTTTGAAAAATGTTGATTTTTATTTGGATAAAGAGCTTGAAGGCGAAAAACAAATGATAATGGGAGCAAATGAAAAAGATTATCATTTAATAGGCATTGATGTAGTTAATTTAAACAAAGATCGCTTTAAGGATTTAGCAGAGGTTAAAGAAAATGATTGCTGTGCTAAATGTGGTGGAAAATTAAAATTAAGCAAGGGTATAGAAGTAGGACATATTTTTAAATTAGGGCAAAAATATTCTAAGGCTATGAATGCAAATTTCTTAGATGAAAATGGCAAAAGCAAGCCTTTTTACATGGGATGTTATGGTATAGGGGTTTCGCGTTTACTTGCAGTAGCAATTGAGGCAAATCATGATGAAAAGGGTTGTATTTGGAATAAAACCTTAGCTCCTTTTACGCTTGAAATTATAATTTCAAATATCAAAGATGAGAAGTCTTTGGAATTTGCTACCAAGCTTTATGAGGATTTAAGCAATGCAGGTATTGAAGTTTTACTTGATGATAGAAATGAGCGTTTTGGTGTTAAGATGAATGATTTTGAGCTTATGGGCTTTCCTTATGCTTTAGTTGTAGGCAAGGGCTTAGAAAAAGATGAGTTAGAATTTATAGATAGAAAAACACTAGAGAAAAAAATCATATCAAGTAAAGAAGTATTTGATTTTATTAAAAAGAGTGTAGAATGAATTACAAGCTAAGCCTTAGTCCGCTTTTTTTACTAGAACTTGTTGCAAGTATTTTATTTATCGTATTTTTTGGTTTGGGAAATTTTTTAATTTTTATTTTAGCTAGTATGATTTTTGGAGTAATTTTGCTCGGAATTTTTTGGAAAAATATGCTTGAATTTCGTATAAGCGGTTTTAAAGATATGTTGACTCAATTTGCTTTTGTAATGGCGGCTTTTTTGTTTATCTTTCCAGGAATAGTAACGAGTATTTTTGGATTTTTTGTTTTGTGTTTTGGTTTGATTTTTAATTTTGCTAAGCCTAGATATAAAAGAAACTACAGACAAAATAACACTTCTGATGAAGAAATTATCGATGTTGAAATTATAGAGGAGAGAAAATGAAAGAGCTTGTTATAGCTACAAGAAAGAGTCAATTAGCTCTTTGGCAAAGCGAATTTATAGCAGATTTTTTAAATAAAACTCATGGCATAGCAGTTCGCTTAGAAGGCTTTAAAACCAAAGGAGATGTTTTGTTAGATAGCCCACTAGCAAAAATAGGTGGTAAAGGACTTTTTACTAAAGAACTAGAAGAAAGTATGCTAAGAAATGAAGCGCATTTAGCTGTGCATAGTTTAAAAGATGTGCCAAGTTTCTTTCCGCAAGGCTTGGTTTTGGCTGCAGTTAGCAAAAGAGAACAAAGTAATGATGCGATGTTGAGTCAAAATTATAAAGATTTTCTTTCTTTGCCAAAAGGCGCAAAGATAGGCACTACAAGCCTTAGACGCAAAATGCAACTTTTATTATTAAGACCTGATTTGGAAATCATTTCTTTGCGTGGCAATGTAAATTCTCGTATAGAAAAATTAAAAAATGGGGATTTTGATGCGATTATCTTAGCTATTGCAGGTATTAAGCGTTTGGATTTAGATAAACAAGTAAATTTTGTTTATACATTTAGCAAAGATGAGCTAATCCCAGCGGCATCCCAAGGAGCTTTAGGCATAGAAAGTATAGATGATGAAAAAATTTTAAAATTTTTCAAATGTTTAAATGATGACAATGCTTTGATAGAAACTACCATAGAAAGAGAATTTATCTCTACTTTAGAAGGAGGATGTCAAGTGCCTATAGGTATTAACGCAGAACTCTTAGGAGATGAAATTTGTGTGCGTGCTATACTTGGATTGCCTGATGGTAGTGAAATTTTAAAAGAAAAAAGAATGATCAAAAAAAGTGATTTTAAAGGCTTTGGCGAAAGTTTAGCGAAAGAATTTATCGCCAAGGGGGCTAAAGAAATTTTGAAAAAAGCTGAAAGTATGATATGAAAGATTTTATTAAAATTCTAAAAAATAATGATTTGCTAAAAGTGTATGAAGAACCTATAGATGTAGATCTTGAAATCGCTCATTTAGCCTATATAGAAGCTAAAAAAGGAGAAAAAGGGAAGGCTTTATTATTTAAAAATCCTATAGATAAAAAATTAAATAAACAATATAAATTTCCTGTTTTGATGAATACTTTTTGCAATGAAAAGGCTTTAAATTTAGCTTTTGGACGAGATTATAAAGAGGTAGCTGATGAAATTTCAAAGCTAACCAAACTTCATATTCCTACTAGTTTTAAAGCAAAAATAGATTTTTTTATGAATTTATTAAGTCTTAAAAATGTTCCACCTAAAAGATTAAAAGCAGATAAAGCTTTGTATGATTATGAGCTTTTAAATTCTCTTGAAGAACTTCCTATACTTAAGACTTGGGAAGAAGATGCGGGTAGATTTATTACTATGGGGCAAGTTTATACACAAAATTTGGATAAAACTCAAAATAATCTTGGCATGTATCGTTTACAAGTTAGCGATAAAAATGAGCTTTTAATGCATTGGCAAATTCATAAAGATGGGGCAAATTTTTATCATGAGTATAAAAATGCTGGCTTTAAAAAAATGCCTGTAAGTATAGCCATAGGTGGAGATCCTCTTTATATTTGGTGCTCTCAAGCACCTTTACCTAAGGGAATTTTTGAACTTTTGCTTTATGGTTTTATTAAAAAAACTCCAGCTAAGCTGACACCTTGTGAAAATGGTATTTTCGTGCCTTATGATAGCGATATAGTGATCGAAGGCTACGTGGATTTAGAAGAGTTTAAAGTCGAAGGACCTTTTGGCGATCATACGGGTTTTTATACTCCTGCTGAACTTTTTCCTGTGATGAAAGTAGAAAAAATTTATGCTAAAAAAGATGCGATCTATCAAGCAACGGTTGTAGGAAAGCCTCCTTTAGAAGATAAGATCATGGGGCTTGGTACCGAAAGAATTTTTTTACCCTTGCTTCAAACTTCAGTACCTGATTTAATTGATTATAATATGCCTGAAAATGGGGTCTTTCATAATCTTATCTTAGCAAAAATCGATGCAAAATATCCCGCTCATGCGCAACAAATTATGCATGCATTTTGGGGAGTAGGGCAAATGAGTTTTGTTAAGCATGCAATTTTTGTGGATAAAAATGCACCTTCTTTGAAAGATTATGATGCTTTAATTCCTTATATGTTAGATCGTTTTAATACAAAGAAAATTTTAATTTCAGAAGGAATTTGTGATCAATTAGATCATGCTTCACCTAATTCTTGTTTTGGGGGTAAAGCAGGACTTGATGCTTGCGAAGAAATACAAGTTGAAGAGCTTGAAATTTTAGAAGATGAAAAATTACTAGAACTTTTTAAAACTAAGGTAGAACTTTTAAATTTAAAGCAATTTTATAAAGAAAGTAAAAGTCCTATAGTTTGTATTTTGCTTGATAAAAAAGAAAAAATCAAACAAAGTTTTGACAAACTTTTAGAATTTAAAAAACATTTTAGGATTTTAGTGTTTTTAGATGCTGAAAATAAGCTTGAAAATTCTTATATGCTTGTTTGGCGTGTGGTAAATAATATAGATGCTAAAAGAGATATTTTTATCAAAGAAGAAAGACTTGGAGTAGATGCAAGTGCTAAAGGTGAAGCTGAGGGTTATTTAAGAGCTTGGCCTAAGCAAACAGATTGCACTAAAAGCGTGATAGAAGATTTGATCTTGCGTAATATTTTAGAAAATAATCCAGATCTTTTTAATAAATTTGAAATTTTTTAAGATAATTGAGATTTATTTTAAAATTTTGGCACAGTTTTTGCTTATTATTTTTTTATTATTGAAAAATAAAATTTTCTTTATAGGTGTTCATAAATTTATAAATTTGTCGATATAAGCTTTTAACTAGCAATAGGAAATTTTAAAAAGGATTTTAAAATGGAAATATCGAAGGCAAATGGGCAAATGGATACAGCTTTGGCAAACATTAGCCAAAGAACAAGTGAGACGCAGGCTAGTTCAAACATTCAAACCGATAGAAGTCAAAGTCAAGGAGGCGATGATGGACAACAACAAGGTGTGAGTGAAAAGTTAGCTGATATTACAAAAAAGTTAAATGAGCAAATGGATTCTCTAGATACCAATGTTCGTTTCGGTTATAGCGATAAAATCGGTTCTATGTATATTAGCGTGACTGAAAAAAGTACTGGAAGGGAAATTCGTCAAATTCCTAGCGAAGAAGCTATGAGATTAGCTGAGTATTTTAGGGATGTGATAGGAATGATATTTGATAAGGAGAGTTAAAAATGGCATTTGGTAGTCTATCTAGTTTAGGATTTGGTTCTGGGGTTTTAACTCAAGATACTATAGATAAATTAAAAGAAGCAGAGCAAAAAGCTCGCATTGATCCTTATACTAAAAAAATTGAAGAAAATACAACCAAACAAAAAGATTTAACAGAAATCAAAACTAAATTACTAAGTTTTCAGACGGCTGTTTCATCATTGGCCGATGCTACGGTTTTTGCGAAAAGAAAAGTTGTAGGAAGTATTAGTGATAATCCTCCAGCAAGTCTTACAGTTAATTCGGGTGTTGCTTTACAAAGCATGAATATCAATGTTACTCAACTTGCACAAAAAGATGTGTATCAAAGCAAAGGATTAGCAAATGACGGTGGTTTTGTTAATGCACAATTAAATGGAACTGCCGATCTTACTTTTTTTTCAAATGGCAAAGAATATACTGTTACAGTAGATAAAAACACAACCTATAGAGATTTAGCTGATAAAATTAATGAAGCTAGTGGAGGAGAGATTGTTGCTAAGATTGTAAACACAGGAGAGAAAGGTACTCCTTACCGCTTAACTTTAACCAGTAAAGAAACAGGCGAAGACAGTGCGATAAGTTTCTATGCTGGAAAAAAAGATTCGAATGGTCAGTATCAAAGTGATTCAGAGGCAGAAAACATATTTTCAAATCTTGGATGGGAATTAGATAAAACGAGTTCTATTGATCCAGCTAAGGATAAAAAAGGTTATGGCATCAAGGATGCTTCTTTGCATATCCAAACTGCGCAAAATGCAGAATTTACACTTGATGGTATTAAGATGTTTAGATCAAGTAACACTGTTACCGATCTTGGTGTAGGAATGACTTTAACTTTAAATAAAACAGGTGAAATTAATTTTGATGTACAGCAAGATTTTGAAGGTGTGACAAAAGCCATGCAAGATTTGGTGGATGCTTATAATGATTTAGTAACCAATCTTAATGCTGCAACTGACTATAATAGTGAAACTGGAACAAAAGGAACTTTACAAGGCATCAGTGAAGTAAATTCAATACGCTCAAGCATTCTTGCTGATTTGTTTGATTCTCAAGTTGTTGATGGAACTACTGAAGATGCAAATGGTAATAAAGTGAACACTAAGGTTATGCTTTCTATGCAGGATTTTGGCTTAAGTTTAAATGATGCAGGCACTTTGAGTTTTAATTCTTCTAAATTTGAACAAAAAGTTAAAGAAGATCCAGACTCTACTGAAAGTTTTTTTTCAAATATTACTAAATACGAAGACATTAATCACACAGGAGAGGTAATTAAGACAGGAAGTTTAAGTAAATATCTTAATTCCAATGGTTTAGAATTTAAACCAGGAGATTTTACTATAGTTTTTAATAATCAAACATATGATTTATCTAAAAATTCTGATGGTACTAATTTTAAATTAACAGGGAAAACAGAGGAAGAATTGCTTCAAAATTTAGCTAATCATATAAACAGTAAAGGTATTGAAGGCTTAAAAGTTAAGGTTGAATCCTATAATCAAAACAATGTTACAGGGTTTAGGTTGAATTTTAGTGGAGATGGTAGTTCGGATTTTTCAATCAAAGGAAATGCTAGCATTCTCAAGGAATTAGGTTTGTCTGATGTAAATATAACCTCTAAGCCTATAGAAGGTAAAGGTATTTTTTCAAAATTAAAAGCCACGTTGCAAGAGATGACTGGAAAAGATGGTTCAATTACAAAATATGATGAGAGTTTGACAAATGATATTAAATCATTAAATACCTCTAAAGACTCAACTCAGGCTATGATTGATACAAGATACGATACAATGGCGAATCAATGGTTGCAATATGAGAGTATTTTAAATAAACTCAATCAACAGCTAAATACTGTGACTAATATGATTAATGCGGCAAACAATTCTAATAATTAAGGATAAAAAAGATGCAAAATAATTTAGCCTATAATGCTTATTCTCAAAATCAAGTGGGGATAGAGTCTCCGCAAAAACTTATTGAAATGCTTTATGAGGGAATTTTGCGTTTTTGTGCAAGAGCTAAAGTAGCCATAAGAAATGAAGATATAGAACAAAGAGTGTATTTTGTAAAAAGAACCACGGCTATTTTTATAGAGCTTATTAATACTTTAAACTATGAAAAAGGCGGAGAAGTGGCACATTATTTAAGCGGGCTTTATACAAGAGAAATTCAACTTTTATCTTTGGCAAATTTAGAAAATAACGAAGATAGAATCAATGAAGTTATAAATGTAACCAAAGGTTTACTAGAAGCTTGGAGAGAAGTGCATAACAATGAAACAGTGGCTCAGTGATTTTAAACTTGCATTAATCCAAGAAGATATCAATAAACTTGAAAATTTACTTGATGAACTTGATATGAAAGCTTTTATTAAAAATTTAGCCAAAGAATCGCCTTCAGAAGATTTTTTAAAAGAAAATGCAAATGATGTATTTTATCAAGTTCAAGCTCTTTTGCAAGAAGCTGTTATACTGATTGAACAAAAGAAAAAAACAAAAGCTGTTGAAATTCAAAAATTTCAAAAAGCGTTGACATATTTTAAATCTTAAAAAAGCATAGCGATAAGCCGAGTTCTGTCTAGAATGCTCATTTATCTAGTTTTGTTTTCGCAAACAAAATCAAGCGAAGGGTTAAAACAAAGACCTTAACCATCCCTTCTTGCTGCACATTGGGTTTACATAGCCGAAATTGTTGCCAAAATCGCTGGTAAGCTTTTACCTCACCGTTTCACCTTTTCCACTTTTGTGGTAGTTTTCTTTCTGTTGCACTGTCCCTTAGGTCGCCCTAGCCATCTGTTAGATGGAATGTTTGTCTTTTGCAGCTCGGACTTTCCTCTTCTTTTTTTAAAGAAGCGAGCATTTACTATGCTTTAAAGCTAAATTCTAACAAAAAAATGCTTATTTTATTATCAATTATATTGTGATATCAAATAATTTTTGTTAGAATTATAATTTATTTTTAATATAAAAGGAAAATTATGGCATCTTATTCAATGGGTGATTTAAAAAAAGGGCTTAAAATCGAAATCGATGGAATTCCTTTTAAAATAGTTGAATATCAACATGTAAAACCAGGAAAAGGTCCTGCTTTTGTGCGTATAAAAATCAAATCTTTTATTGATGGTAAGGTTTTAGAAAAAACTTTTCACGCAGGAGATAAATGCGAAGCTCCAAATTTGGAAGAAAAAACTATGCAGTATCTTTATGATGATGGAGAAAATTGTCAATTTATGGATACAGAATCTTATGAGCAAGTTGCAATCAGTGATGAAGATGTAGGCGAAGCAAAAAAATGGATGCTTGATGGTATGATGGTGGATGTACTTTTTCACAACGGCAAGGCTATTGGCGTGGAAGTTCCGCAAGTTGTAGAACTTAAGATTGTAGAAACAGCTCCAAATTTTAAAGGCGATACTCAAGGTTCAAACAAAAAACCTGCTACACTTGAAACAGGTGCAGTTGTGCAAATTCCTTTCCATGTTTTAGAGGGTGAAGTTATACGCGTTGATACAGTGCGCGGAGAATATATCGAAAGAGCTAATAAATAAAATTTTTACGCGTACAGATTTTTTTAAGCGCGTTTGATTTTATCGCAAAAAATAAATATCAAATTCAGCAAGTTTGTATAAATTAAGATATTTATGTAAGATTTTAAAATATATTATTTCAGCTTTTAATGCATGCAAGCTTAAAAGCTGAATTTAAAGAATTATTTACTTGTCAATTTTACTCTAAAAATGTATTTTGCAATGTATTTAAAATATTTTCTTAAATAAGCCCTATGAATAACAAAACCTCCTAAAAGTCCTAAAAGACTGCCTATGATAATATCTTGTAAGCGAGCGTGTATTAACATATCAACACTTAAGTTTCCAAAAGAAGCCGCCTCGGCCAAATAGGTCACATAAGGTGTAAGAAAAATGACAGCTAAGGCATAGTTTCTAACTACTAAAAATTCAATTATAAAGGCTAAAAACATCATTAAAAAGATAAATTCTAAAGGAGTGAATTTAATTCTTAAAAGCCACCATGCAAATAAAATTCCAACTGTTGTTCCAAGAATGCGTTGAAGTTGTTTTATCCAAACTGAATTTAAATTAGTCCCTTGTAAGATAACCGTTGTGCTAACTGCAACCCAATAACTTCGATCAAGTTCTAAAAATGTTCCTAAAAACACAGCAAAGCCAACAAAAAAAGCAATAATTATAGAATCCACAAAGATAACATCAAAACCTAAATTTCCATTTTTTAAAACGGGTTTGGGTGGAGAATTTTTAAAAATATAAATGACAGATACAGAGTATAAAAAAGCAGTTATATTAGCAATGATACCGCCTATACAGATTAGTCCCACTAGAAAAATATAATCTTTTGGCGGAAAAGGAAAAAATGAAGCTAGTAAACAGGAAAAAACGAAGAAAAAATATCCTGGCGCGCCTATATTATAATAGCGTATCAAAATAGAGCTAGCCATAGCTACTAAGCCAACTACAAGCGGAGAGAATGCAGGAAAAAAATGCGTGCAAAGTCCTATTAAAAAAGACAAACACAAACCAAAAGAGCAGCACATTGTAACAGCCATTCTATGATACATAGGTGTATTGGTTGTATAAACAAAAGCCATGATTCCTATTATAGCAATTAATCCTAAGTCCATACGATCATAATATGCAGCAATACTAAGCGCAAATCCAACTGCTAAGGCAAAGAAAAAAGGCATTTGCCAAACTCTTTCGGTTGGATTAAGTTGTATGATTTCTTTACATTGTTGTTTTAAAATTTTTCTTTTACTCATTTTCTTATCTGTCCTTCTCCACTGATTAAGTATTTATAGGTGCAAATATCTTCAACTCCCATAGGACCTCTTGCATGAAGTTTACTTGTGGAAATTCCTACCTCTCCACCAAAGCCAAATTCACCCCCATCACTAAAACGAGTCGAGGCATTGACATAAATACAAGATGAGCGTAGAAGGCGTTGAAATTTGCCTATGTTTAAAGCATTGTTTGAGATTATGGTTTCAGAGTGTAAAGAGCTGTGTTGGTTGATATGCTCTATAGCCTCATCACAATCTTTTACCGATTTTATACTGATAGCATAATCAAGCCATTCTGTATCAAAAGTGCTTTCATCAGCCTTTGAAATTTCTAATTTTGAGTTTTTAAAATGTTCTAAGATATTTTCATGTGCGTGAATTTTTACCTTAAATTTTTCAAATTCAGGGATTAAAAGCTTTATAAAATCTTTAGCAATTTTTTCATGGATTAAAAGGGTTTCTAGAGCATTACAAACGCTTACTCTTTGGCATTTTGCATTAAGGATGATTTCTAAAGCCATATTTAAATTTGCACTCTCATCCACAAAAGCATGACATAAGCCTTTATCTTGTTTAATGAGTGGAATTTTTGTATGACTAGCAATTTCTTGTATCATGTTTGAACTTCCACGAGGGATGATCACATCAACCAAATCATCAAAAGCTAAAATTTGCATGATTTCATTTCTTTCATAAAACATAGCAAAACAATCTTGCAAATTAAACTTTTCTAACACTTTATAAACAAGATCAAATATGGCCGAATTTGTAAATTTTGCCTCACTGCCTCCTTTAAGTACGCAAGCATTGGAGCTTTTTATCATTAAAGCGATGATTTCAGCACTTAGGCTTGGTCTTGCTTCATAAATCACACTGATTAATCCTATAGGAATGCTGATTTTTTCTATCTTTAAGCCCGCATAATTAACCCAGCCTTTAGAAATTTTACCTATAGGATCTTCTAAATAAGCAATCTTTTCCAAAGCATCACAAAGAGAAAAAATGCGTTTTTTATCTAGTAAAAGTCTATCTCGCATTGCTCCGCTTTTGGTAAAATTTGTCATGTCTTTTTCATTGGCTTCTAATATGATTTTAAAATTCTCTCTTAAAGCACAAGCTAATTTCAATATAATATTTTCTTTATCCTTGGGAGTTAAATTGAGCAGTTTTTGAGAATTTTTCTTAATATTTTCAAGTAAATTTCGCATTTTTAATCCTTTATTTACAAAAAACTTGATAAATTATACAAAAAAATTTAGAATTGAAAGGTAAATTTGAATGAAAAAAGTAGATTTAATTGTAGTAGGTGCAGGGCCGACAGGAATTGGTTGTGCGGTTGAAGCTAAGCTTAAAAATAAAGAAGTTTTGGTATTAGAAAAATCAAACAATATTTGTCAAACTTTGATGCAGTTTTATAAAGATGGCAAAAGGGTTGATATGGCTTATAAGGGTTGTGAAGGCACAAATCACGGACATGTTCCTTTTCAAGATGGAACCAAAGAAAGCACTATAGAGACTTTTCAAAATGCTTTAAATGAGCATAAAATAGAAGTTGAGTTTGGCTCTGAGGTAGAGAGTGTGAAAAATGAAAATGGAGTATTTTTAGTAAGTACAGGCAAGGGTGTTTATGAGTGTAAAAATATCATCGTAGCTATAGGTAGAATGGGTAAGCCTAATAAGCCTGATTATAAACTTCCTATAACTTTAACAAAGATTATTAATTTCAATGCTAATTCTGTTTTAGGTGATGAAAAAATCCTTGTTGTAGGAGGCGGAAATTCAGCTGCAGAGTACGCAGTAGATTTAGCTAATTCTAATAAAGTAAGCCTTTGTTATCGCAAGAAAGAATTTACAAGATTAAACGATATCAATCTTAAAGATATTCACGAAGCTGGAAATTCAGGCAAAGTAGAATTAAAACTCGGTATAGATATAGAAGAACTTGAGGATGATAATGGTAAAGCTAAGGTGAAATTTAACGATGGCAGCAACGAGACTTATGATAGAATCATTTATGCTATCGGTGGTTCTACTCCTCTTGATTTTTTACAAAAATGCGGAATCAATGTCGATGATAAAGGAGTTCCTTTAATGGATGAAAATAAACAAAGCAATGTAAAAGGTATTTTCGTAGCAGGGGATATCGCAACTAAAAATGGCGCAAGCATAGTAACAGGCTTAAATGACGCTGTAAAGATACTTGCCGTAATTTAATCAAATTTGGCCCTTGGGCTGAATTTGACTTATTAAACTTTCAATATTATAATTTCTTTATTATATTTTAATTTTTAAATATTATCATGCAAACACAAGATAAAAACAATAAAAAAATCATACCGATAGAAACCTATCGCTTAGCTTTCTACATACTAGGACTTCAAACACTCTATTAGCTCCTTTTAAGATATTTGTATTGTTAAATATTTTAAAGGATTTTTTATGTCAAATATTTTTAGCACCTTAAGCCCTTTTAGGCTTTTTGTTAAATGTGCTGTGCCTAATGTAATAAGCATGGCATTTATTTCTTTTTATTATATTGTTGATGGAATTTTTGTTGGAAAATATCTAGGAAATGACGCTTTAGCAGCTTTGGCCTTGATTATTCCTTTTATTATGATATCTTTTGCTTTGGCTGATATGATAGCCATTGGTTCAGCTGTGCAAATTTCTATGCATTTAGGACTTGGGAAGAAACATTTAGCTAGAAAAATCTTTAGTTCTAGTATGTTAATTATCTTCCTTATTTCATGCTTGGTAGGTATTTTAGAATATCTTTTAAGTCCTGTTTTGATCGATTTTTTAGATGTAAATGAAGATATCAAATCAATGGCAAAAGAGTGTATGCTTGTATTTGCTTTGTTCGCCCCCTTTACTATGTGTTCTTTTGCTTTGGATAATTATCTTAGAATTTGCGGAAAAACAACTTATAGTATGACAATGAATGTGATTATAGCATTGAGTAATATAGTGCTTGATTATATTTTCATCGTTGTGTTGGGTTGGGGCTTGTTTTCAGCAGCTCTTGCGACTTGCTTGGGGCTTATGCTAGGCGGTATTTTTGGAATTTTTCCTTTTTTATTTCAGAATTTAGAGCTTAAATTTTCAAGTTTGTATATGAATATGAAGATTTTTAAAAACATAGTTTATAATGGAAGCAGTGAATTTTTTGGCAATATCTCGGGTTCTTTATATGGTATATTTGCTAATTTAGTTTTGTTAAAAATTTCAGGCACTCAAGCAGTTGCCGCTTTTTCTATCGTTTCGTATATTGATAATTTTATCATTATGCTTATTATCGCTATGGGTGATGCGATGCAACCTGCATTAAGTTATAATTATGCTAAAAAAGATTTTTCAAGGATTAAAGATATTTTAAAGGTAATGTTTTTTGCAGGTGCGATTTTATCTTTATTGTCTGTTGCAATGATATTTGTTTTGGGTAAGGATTTAGTAGGATTATTTACTCAAGAAAATGATCAAGAATTTATCATTTTTGCTTATATGGCTTTGATGTTGTTTTCTTTTAATTATCTTTTTGCGTGGTTTAATGTTTTAAGTGGTTCTTTTTTAACAGCGAGCAATAAAGCGAGTTTTTCTTTGATTTTAAGCTTGAGTCAAAATCTTTTTATTCCTTTATGTTTTCTTTTGATTTTATCTTCTATCATGGGCTTAAAAGGAGTGTGGCTTAGTCCATTTTTTGCTGAATTTTGTGTTTTGGTTTTAGCTTGTATTTTTGTTAGAAAAGTCTTTAAGAAACTATCGTTTTTATAAGGATAGTTTCTTTGGATTGATTTTAGAATTTATATCCTACACCTGTAAGTAAGATGTGATATGTTTCATCGTAAAAATCTATATCGCTATTTCTTTTTTCTAAGCCATAATTTGTAAAACCATAAAGTGAGTTATAGCCTAAGAATTGATTTTTTACGAGCTTGAGATTGAATTTTGTAATGCTACCATCTTGTTTTTGGTTAAAAATAGGATCGGTGCCATCTGCTTTGTATTGATTTAAGCTTAGGCTTGGAGTTAGGATATAATTTCTTGCAAAAACCAGATGTGTTCCTATTTTAAAGCCATATCTTGAGTAGCTTTGAACCTTTCCATCGGCATCATTATAATCATAGTTTAAGCCTAAATTTAATAAAGAATAATTATAGCTTAATTCTAACTCATGATAATTTCCCTCTCGTTTAAGAGAAGCAAATTCTATACTTTCTTTATCTAATTTATTTTTTGCAAAAACATAAGAAGCGTTGAATTTTCCAAAATCACTTTCATAAAGTTGTGAAATTCTAAAGCCGTATTTACTTACATCGGTTTCTTCACGATTGCCTATAAAATAAGGATTAGCATAAGCTTTTTCTCTTAAAGATGAAATGAAAGAAAAAGAAGTGCTAAAGCGTTCTAAATAAGCTCTTTCATAACCCAAAGCAATACCGCTTAAATCCCTTCCGTTGTAGTTTTTAAGAAATACTCTATCATTATCGATTAAATTGCCATAATAAAGCTCAAGACCTATAAAAGGGATAGCAGCTGTATCAGAATTATCGGCATTGTATCCGCTTATATAGTCACTATTTGCTAGAGGTGAGATATTGCTCTTAACATCTCTTACACCTACTCCTAGGCTTAAATTTCCGCTAAGACCACTTTGAAATTCTATGGATGAAGCTTGACTTACAAATAAAGAGGCCAAAGCAAAAGAAAATAAGGTTTTTTTCAAGATAAACTCCTTGATAGTTTTTATAATTAGAAATTTTATTGTAACTAATATTACTTTAATTTTTATAAAAAGCTTATGTGAATTTTTAGATTCTTTTAGATAAAATCTTTCAATAAATTTTACTCAAAAAAGGAAAATAGGTGCAGCAAGAGCATTTTGATTTGGATTTAGAACGTGCAATCTTAAGTAGTTGTATTATGAGTGAGGATGCTTATTCTAGTATAGCAGGAGATATAGAACCTAAGGATTTTAGTCTTAAAGCTCATCAGGATGTTTTTAAAGCTATTATTGCTTGCGTGAATGCTGGAGAGCCTATATCGATTAGCTTTTTAAAAAAGCATAAAAAAATAGACGAGCAAATTTTAACCGAGATTATCGCAACTCCTTCGATAATAGATCTTCCCGCTTATGTCAATGAACTTCGCGAAAAGTCGATTAAAAGACAGCTTTTAAGCTTTGCCCATCTTTTGCCAACAAGGATCAATGATAATCGCGCAGTCAGTGAAATTTCTGATGAAATCGGCAAGGAAATTTTTAACATCACCAATCGTGTAAACACCAACGATATCAAAGATATAGAAATAGTCTTAAGCGAGCTTTTGGAAGAATTTAAAAAACAAAAAAGCCTTGAAAACAAATCCGTGATAGGACTTGATACAGGATTTGAAGATCTAAATACTATGACTAAGGGTTTTAAAGGTGGGGAGCTTATCATCATCGCAGCGCGCCCAGGTATGGGAAAAACAACTTTGTGCTTAAATTTTATAGAAAAGGTTTTAAGACAGGATAAAGGAGTGGTGATGTTTTCGCTTGAAATGCCTGCTGCTCAAATCATGCAAAGAATGCTTTCGGCAAAAACTTCCATTCCTTTGCAAAAAATCTTGACTGCGGATTTAAATGATAACGAATGGGAACGCATTGGCGATGCTTGCAATTATTATTCTAAAAAGAAATTATTTATCTATGATAGTGGTTATGCGACTATTACAGATGTAAGAGCGATTTTAAGGCGCTTAAAGGCTCAAGAAGAAAGTATAGGGCTTTGCGTGATCGACTATATAGGGCTTATGATGAGTAATTCTAATTTTAATGATAGACATTTGCAAGTCAGCGAAATTTCAAGAGGGCTTAAGCTTTTAGCAAGGGAGCTTGATATGCCTATCATCGCGCTTTCACAGCTCAATCGTTCTTTAGAACAGCGTGCAAACAAGCGTCCTATGATGAGTGATTTACGTGAAAGTGGGGCTATAGAGCAGGATGCGGATACGATTTTGTTTGTATATCGTGATGAGGTTTATAGGGAACAAGATGAAAAAGAGCGTGAAAATAAAGCGAAAGCCGAAGGCAAGCCTTATCAAAGAAATTTCATTCCTAATCCTATGCAAGAAAATGCTGAAATTTTAGTCGGCAAAAATAGAAATGGTCCTGTAGGGGTTGTCGAGGTTTTATTTTTAAAAGAAAAATCTTGTTTTGTGGATAAGCCACGATTTGAGAGTGTTGAATTTCAGGAGTAGGGATTAACTCTATAGGTCGAGCTTAATTTGCCATAAAGAAATTTAGAAAGAGAACAAAGTCAAAAGTCTAAACTAAATCAATAATAACTAAAGTCCAAAATACCCATAAACAAGCGGTTTTAATAAGAGGCATTCAAGATAAAAGCCCATTGTGTATTATGCTTAAAACGCCTTCTGCACTTTCAACCCCAAAAGCTAAATTTGGAGCAAGAAAAATTAAAAAAATAATCGCTAGTTTATTTCCATTTAAGAGCGTCTTTGTTGTAATTTTCATTTTTTCCAATTCCGTAAGGAACACGATTGTCGGTTTGCATTTCAACTGCCCATTTTGCATTAGAACAATCCCTTTGTTGAGTTTCATTCATTTTCTCCATTTTTTTACATTCTGCAACTCTAGCTTTAGCCTCATCTAAGTGTGCTTTATAATAATCGCTTGTTTTTGCTTCATCTCCACAACCTGCTAAAAAAGCCAAAGCGCCTCAACCAATTAACCCACTAAAAATAAAATGTTTCATTGTTCTTCTCCTTGATTTGATATAGAAACAAAATATTTTAGCATTATTTTATTTCTATTTAAGAGCGTCTGAGTTTGATTTACTTCAAGTTTTTTAATACAACCTGCATCTTTTATAAATTTATCCATTTTTACCTGTTGCATTATTCTTTGATTGCTAAGTAATGAGTAGATATGTTATTTTAATCTATAATAAGTGATTTTGATTTTTTGAGTGGTTTTTACAGTCTGCAATTTTTCATCAGGGTTTTGTTTAAGTTTTGCAATGAGTGTGGCTTTGTTTTAGAAAACTTTATATTGAAGTTTTAATTGTTGTTATGTATCATTAAATTTTTATCATAAAGAATTTTTAAAAAAAGAGATTAAATTCTACTTTAGATTTGGAGTGTTAAATAAGTAAAGTATTTGTTTAAAATATTATTTGTTAATTGAATAAGTTTGATTTGTTTTTGGATTATATATGAAATAATTAAAGTAATGGTGGATTTAGCAGGACTCGAACCTGCGGCCAACCGGTTATGAGCCGGTTGCTCTAACCAACTGAGCTATAAATCCGCCTTAATTTTTAAAGATAAAATTATATCTTATTTTTGCTTAAAATTATTTTATTTATTTTTATTGTCTACCCAAAAGTATCTAAAGGTAATCAAATGCTGTAAAATTCCAAAGAAAATCATAAAAATCGTAAAAGAACTTCCACCATAGCTAAAAAAAGGCAAAGGGATACCAACAACAGGCGCAAACCCTATAGTCATCGAAATATTTACCGCAGCATAAATAAAAATAAACAATGCTACGCAGTTTATAGCAACTCTAGCAAAATAATCATCCTTAAGCTTTTGATTTAAGCTTAGTAAATGAAAGATGAGTAGAGTATAAAGTAAAATCAATACAAATCCCCCCAAAAAGCCAAATCTTTCTATAAGATATGCAAAGATAAAATCACTTGTAGAGATAGGCAAAAAGTTAAAATGCGTTTGTGTAGCTTCATCTTGAGATTTTCCTATAAGGCCGCCATTGCCTATGGCTATCATGGATTGTGCGACTTGATAGCTTGGTTTTTCGGAGATAAAATCATGAATTCTTTGTTTTTGGTAGGGCTTTAACAAATGCGTATAAATGATGGGAGAGCTTATACCGATGGCGATGATGATACTAAGCCAAATTTTATAATGCACACCCATGATAAAAAGCACGCCAAAACCTACGATTAAAAGCACCATAGCACTTCCTAAATCAGGCTCTTGAGCGATCAATAAAAAAGGCAAAATGATAAAAAAACTAAGCTTTAGAAATTGTTTTAGTTTATAGCCATTTTTAGGCGGTGGATCTTGATAGATGAGATAAGCAAGCATTAAAATAAAGCTAGGTTTAAAAATTTCAGAGGGCTGGATGGTAAAATGAGTAAAAGGAATTTCAAGCCATCTTTTAGCACCCAACTTTTCAACACCAAAAATATCTGTACTTAAAAGCAAAAAGATATTGACCCAATAAGCTATGGGTATAAGCCACATCAGTTTGCGAATAGGCAATAAAAAGAATACGCTAAATGCGGCAATTCCTACACAGGCATAGACAAATTGTTTTTCGGCTAAAAAAGCATTGGCTTCAAAGATTAAAAAAAACGAAATTAAAATAATAGGTACAAACAAAATAGGTTGCATATAATCAAAATGTGTTAAAATTCTTCTATCAGGTATAAACAAAATTTGCCTTCAATTTGTAGTATTAAAATATAATTATAAAATAAAACTCTAAATTATATAAAATTTTATAAGGAAAAAATGCAAACTTTTTTGGTTGATGAACCTTCAAGGCTCGATATTTTTTTAGCTAAAAATCTTCAGCAAAGTCGCAATCAAATAGCCTCGATGATAGAAAAAAACTGCGTTTGGGTTAATGATAAAATTCAAAATAAAAATTCATTCAAGTTAAAAGTCGGAGATAAACTTGTTTTAAATTTGCCACTTGTAGAGGAAGCTAAGCCTAAATTTGATATAGATTTTGATATAGAAATTTTATACGAAGATGAGGATTTGTTGGTTTTAAATAAACCTTCAAATTTGGTTGTTCATGGAGCAAAAAGTGTTAAGAGTGCGACTTTGGTGGATTGGCTTATAGAAAAACAATACACCCTTTCTACCTTAGGCGGAGAAGTGCGCGCAGGGCTTGTTCATAGGCTTGATAAGGAAACAAGCGGAGCTATATTGATAGCAAAAAATAATTTTACTCATCAAAAGCTTAGTGAGCAGCTTAGTGATAAAACTATGGGAAGAATTTATCTTGCGTTAATTGATTTGCCACTAAAAGAGGATAAAATTATCATAGATAAAGCTTTGATTCGATCCAGTGCTAATGCTATTAAAAAAATAGTTAAAAATAGCTTTGTTAAGGGTTCTAAGGAGGCTAAAAGTGCTTTTGTTAACTTGGCAAAAAGCGAGGAAGTGAGTCTTATTGGGGCTAAGCTTTTTACGGGTAGAACGCATCAAATTAGAGCACATTTAGCTAGCATAAATCGTCATATTTTAGGAGATGAATTATATGGCTATAGGGGGAAATACGAGTGTAGGATTATGCTGCATGCGTATTTTTTGTATTTCATTCATCCTAGAAATGGAGAAAAAATATTTATCCAAGCTCCATTAATGGACGATTTTAAACAAATTTTAGAAAAAAAATTTATTTTAGGAGAGCTTAATGAAAAAATTTCACTTGAGTCTTTGCTTGGGTGCTTTGACTCTTTTATTTAGTGCTTGCAGTGTTTCGCAACTTTCTAATATAAGTTCAAATAAAGAACTTTTAGTCAATGAAAGCTTGCCAAAGATTAACAATCTTAAAAGTCTTAGTGATATTAGCAATATAGCGTTTGAATGGGATCCTTTATATGATGATAATATCAAAGGATTTTATTTATATCGCTCAAATGATGCAAATCCTGAATTTAAACTTGTAGGAACGATTAAAAATAAATTTCAAACCCATTATGTAGATGCTAAGCTTGAGCCAAATACAAAATATTACTATATGATGAGAAGTTTTAATGATCAAGGTCATATTTCAGAAGATGGAAAGGTGATTGAAGTAAAAACTATGCCAAGATTAGAGGCTATTCCTTTTGCACAAGCTATCACCAATCTACCAAGCCGAATTAAATTGATTTGGCGTCCACATCCAGATCCAAGAGTTGCTTCTTATATCATAGAAAGAGCTAAGGCAGATGGACAAGAATTTAAAAAAATTGCCGAGGTGAAAAATCGCTTGAATGCTGAATTTATAGATGAGGATTTAAAACCGGAGGAGAGTTTTAATTATAGAATTATTGCTGTTGGATTTGATGGGGTGCAAAGCCAGCCAAGTTCTATTTTAAATTCTACAAGCAAGGCCTTACCTCCTCAAGTTGAGCATTTAAATGCGAGCTTAGATGGAGCCAATAAAGTAGTTTTGACATGGGACGCTCCTAAATACAAAGATTTTTCGTATTATAAAGTTTATTCTACAAGTTCAAGTTTTCTTCCTTACACTCTTTTGGCTAAAACCGAGCAAAATTCTTATGAAGATATAGTTGAAGGTGCTGCAAAGAGTAAATACTATAAAGTAACCATGGTAGATATAGACGAGCTTGAAAGTCCTATGCCTAAAGATGGGGTAGAGGGTAAAACTTTAGGAATTCCATCTTCTCCTAGTATTATTCTGGCTCAAAGTACGAGTGATGGTATTGATTTAGAATGGGTGGATAATGACTCAAGAGCGGTTGAATACGAAGTTAGACGCTATGGCGGTGATCAAAATGCTATTTTTAAGGGTGTAAAAGAAAAAAGATTAAAAGATATTAAAGCTTTACCGGGTGTAGAATATAGCTATGAAGTGATAGCGATTGATTCTGTTGGTCTTCGTTCAGAGCCTTCAAAGAAAGTTAAGGCGAAGCAATAGTGCCAAATTTTAAAACTAGAAAACTTAAAGAAATCATTCTACCCTTTGAAAAAGATGGGGTAGAATTTGTGTGGATGGCACATAATAATAATGTGAATTTAATCTACACAAGGGTCGAGGAAGAAAGTTTTTTTCTACAGATTAAAAAAGGAGAAAATGAATTTGTAGTTAAGGTAGATAAGCATACCAAACCTTCTAAAATAGCCTATTTACATAAGGCTTTATATATTTTTAAGCAATATTTTTGCGAGGATGTTATCAGCGAGGCTTTTGGTATAAAAAATAATGCTTTAGCCGAAAAAACTCCTTTGATTGCTAATGATTTTGAAGAAGTTTTAGAAAGACTTGAGGGAAAAATTTACATCGAAATTGGTTTTGGTTCAGGAAGACATTTGCTTTACCAAGCTAAAAACAACCCTCAAATTTTAATCCTTGGGATAGAAATTTATAATCCAGCCATCACGCAGGTAGCCAAGCTTGCACGCGCTCAAGGTATTGATAATATCTTATTAGTTCAAAGTGATGCTAGACTTTTGTTGAGTGTTCTTCGGTCTGATTCTATAGAAAAAATTTTCCTACATTTCCCAGTTCCTTGGGATAAAAAGCCTCATCGCCGTGTTGTTTCTAAAGCATTTTGCAAAGAATGTGCAAGAGTGCTTACAACCCAAGGGGTTTTTGAGCTTAGAACGGATAGTTATGAGTATTTTGACTTTACTTTTAAGGAATTTTTAGAATTCTCATCACCGCAATTTAGCATTAGAAAAAATGAAAATTTAGAAATTTCTAGCAAATACGAAGATAGATGGAAAAGACAAGAAAAAGATATTTATGATCTTTGGGTGTGGAATTTAGATAAAGAAGAAAAGAATGTTTTATCAGAAGAATTTGATTTTTCAGATATACATTTAAGTAAAAATGATCTGATGCTTTTAGAGAAAAATTTTGAAAATTTTACTTTAAAAAAAGAGGATTTCTTTTTGCATTTTGAAAATATTTATAAGCAAGGGGAAAGTTTATTATTAAAAATAGCTTTTGGTGCTTTTAATAAGCCTGAGCATTGTTATTTACATATAGGAGAGGCGATTAGTTTTGTTTTTAAAGAGCCTTTTAAGATACAAGAAAATTTAAAAGCTATAAAAGAGCTTAAGAAAAGTGTTAAATTTCACTTTAATATGAAACATTTTCTTGAAAATTAAGCAAAAATAAAGCATAATTTACGAATTTTGAAATTCAAAGAGGATGGGATGTCAAATTTAATTCAAGCGCATAAACTTTCTTTAGGTTATGATGAATTGGTTATTAAAGAAGCCAGTTTCACTTTTAAAGATGATGATTTTGTTTTTATTACAGGTAAAAGTGGAAGTGGAAAAAGCACTCTTTTAAAATCTTTTTACGGGGACTTAGAACTCCTTTCAGGGCAGCTTGAAGTATGTGGATCTTTCATGCGAAAGATTGGAAATTCAGAGCTTTTAAAATTGCGTCAGCAAATTGGTATTATTTTTCAAGATTATAGACTTATACAAGAATACAGCGTAGAAAAAAATGTGATGCTTCCTCTTATGATTAAAGGTTATAGTAAAAAAGTTTGTCATGATCAAGCAAGTAAGCTTTTAAAGCATGTAAATTTGACATTTAAAGCGGATAAATTGCCCAATCAACTAAGCGGAGGAGAGCAACAAAGAGTAGCTATGGCTAGAGCTTTAGCACACAATCCTAAGCTTTTGCTTTGCGATGAGCCTACAGGAAATTTAGATGAGTATTCTTCAGATATCATTTGGACACTTTTAAAATCAGCTAGAGAGCTTTTAGGTACTTGTGTTGTAGTGGTTACGCATAGAATTCCGAGCAATTTAAGACTGAATTATCGTCGTTTTAATATAGAAAATGGAAATATGAATGAAATTTTTTAAAACCCACTTATCTTTGATTTTGCCTTTGCTTTTTATGATGTTTGCTTTTGAGTTTATTTTACTTACAAATGCTACTTTAAGACATTATGAAGAGCTTGTCAATAAGGACTATAATATCATCGTTGCAAGCTCTGCTGAGCTTGATAAGAATGTTATCAAAACCAAACTTTCTTCCTTTTCTAGTTTGGAGCCATTAGATCCTAAAGATTTGATAGATCGTTTAAAAAACGATATTTCTGATAAAAATTTAAAAGTTTTACGAGATTCTTTACCTAAATTTTATAGCATCAAGCTTGATTATTTGCCTACACAAAATGAGCTTAATACCATTAAAAACCAGCTTTTAAGCATACCAAGTATTAGTAAGGTCGAGACTTTTGCTAAAACGCATGATAAGGTTTATTCTTTGCTTGTTTTGATGAAATTTGTATTTTGGTTGTTTTTATTTATCATTATCTTGCTTTCTTTTGTTTTGTTTTTAAAACAAATGAGAATTTGGCTTTTTGAACACACTGAACGCGTAGAGATTATGTGTTTGTTTGGTGCGCCTTTTTGGTTTAGATCTTTTATGCTATATAAGATTGTGGTTTTGGATTGTTTTATTGCTTTTATTATTTTATTTGTATTTTTTACACAAATTTATAATCTTTCTATAGTCCAAGATAGCCTAAAAGCGGTTGATATTATCTTGCCTCCTATTAATTTTATCGTGCATTTGGGCGTGATTTTTTTAGTGACTTTGTTTATATGTTTATTCTGTGTAAATTCGGTGATGTTTAGGGTGAAAAAATGAGAAAAATTCTAATTTTTCTTTGTTTTTTTTTATTGTCCAATGAAATGCATGCTAATGCCATTAGTGAAAAAACTAAGAATTTAGAAGAAAATAAACGCATTCAAGAGCAGGTAAATAAAAAGCTTGAAGATTTAGCCAATGATATATTAAGTGGAGAAAAGAGCTTGAAAGAGTTAAGTGCTCAAATTGAAACTCTTAATTCTCAAACTCTCAAGCTTGAAGCTCGAGCCAAGGCACAAAATAAAGACTTAAATTTACTCACAAGTCAAAACACAGATCTTTTGAAAAATAAAGCCAATATGGAAGGCAAACTTATAGCCTTGATGGCTAAGGATTTTGCCTATGATTTGCCTATACCGCAAGGTTATGTTGAAAGCAAGGAAAGTTTTATGGCTTTTGAGGTTTTGGGTGGCTTGGATAAAATTTTGCAAGATGAAATTTTTAAACTTTCTAAGGATTATGAAGATATAAGTAAATTAATCGATGATAAGCAAGAACAAATTAAAAAAATTAATGAAGATTTAAAAGATTACAATACCCAATTAGCAAAACTTCAAAATTTAAGACAAAAGCAAGTCAGTGAGATTAAAAAACAAAAAACCGATCGGGCAATTTATGCTAAAAAACTTGAGAATTTGCAAGATCAGCAAGATGAATTAAGAAAAACCTTAAATCAATTAAAAATTATAGAAAGCAAGCAAGAGGATAAAAAACAAAGTCAAAAAACTGCCAGCGATAGCAAAATTGTCAATAATACTCAAAAAATTCGCCAAATTGGATCTAGCTACCAAGGAAGCTCTACTAAGCGTTATACAGGTAAAAAAACTATAGCCCCTTTAGAATCGTTTACCGTAAAACAAAAATTTGGAAATTATATCGATCCTGTTTATAATATTAAAATTTTCAATGAAAATGTTGTTTTAAGAAGCAATAAAGCCGATGCTGTAGTGAAAAGTGTTTTAGATGGAAAGATAGTTTTTGCCAAAGATACAAGTATGCTAGCAAGAGTTGTGATAGTCGAACATGATAATGGAATTCATACTATTTATGCACACTTAGATAAGATAGCACCTAATATCAAAGTCGGTAAAAATGTAAAAAAAGGTGCGGTAGTGGGTAGGATAAAAAATGATTTAACTTTTGAAGTAACACAAAAGAATTTTCATATCAATCCTTTAGAACTTATTAGTTTAAATTAGCTAATTTTAATGCAATTTTCAATATAATTTCAAGTTGATTAAGGAGAAAAAATGCAAGAGAGAAAAAGAGTTTTAGTAAAATTTTCAGGAGAAGCTTTAGCCGGAGAAAATGGTTTTGGTATTGAAAATTCTATTTTAAAATTCATAGCAAATGAGATTAAAGAACTGGTTAAAAACAATATAGAAGTAGGCATAGTGATAGGGGGTGGAAATATCATTCGCGGTGTTTCAGCAGCCAAAGGCGGTCTTATCAAACGCACAAGCGGCGATCACATGGGAATGCTTGCGACTGTTATTAATGCTATTGCTATTCAAGAGGCTTTAGAAAGTTGCGGACTTGATGTGAGAGTACAAAGTGCGATTCAAATGGAAGCTTTTTGTGAAACTTATATTATGAGAAGAGCTCAAAGACATTTAGAAAAAGGTAGGGTTGTAATCTTTGCCGCAGGAACGGGAAATCCTTATTTTACAACCGATACAACAGCTATCTTAAGAGCGGTTGAGATTGATGCACAAATGGTTATTAAAGCAACAAAAGTAAACGGAGTTTATGATAAAGATCCTAATAAATTCGATGATGCAGTATTTTTACAAACCCTAAGCTATGATGAGGCAATGCAAGATAATATTAAAGTTATGGATGATACTGCAATCGCTCTAGCTAAGGATAATTCTTTGCCTATAGTTGTATGTAATATGTTTGAAGAAGGAAATTTGCTTAAAATTATACAAGGCGATAACAGTCTTTGTTCTATAGTTAAAAATTAATCAAGGAGAACTAATGGAAAACAGAATCGAAGAAATAGCAGCTAAAGCTCTAGAAAGAATGGGAGATGATCGCTACCGTCTTTCTTTGGTTGTTGCAAAAAGAGCAGAACAATTAGCCGATGGTGCAGCACCTTTAGTGGATATTGATAAAAGTAAATTAAAATTTGCAGATATTGCTTTATATGAGATAGCAGAAAATAAAATCACTTTAGAGGGTCTAGTTGAAACCAGTCGATGAGGAATTATTGCTCGAAAAACTCATTGAAGATATTAAAAATTGTAGAGATTTAACAAGAGCAAAAGAACTTCTTTTTAGCATTTGTCAAGAGGATGCTATTGTAGAAAAAGCTGTGGATTATTGCATAAAGTCCCACGAAGGTCAGGTTAGAAAAAGCGGAGAACCTTATGCAGTTCATCCCATCTTGGTTGCAAGCTTGGTTGCTTTTTTAAGTGAAAACAAAGCCACAATTTTGGCTGCGCTTTTACATGATGTGATCGAAGATACGCAATGTACCGAAGAAGAACTTAGGGATCAGTTTGGATCCGAAGTTTTAAAGCTTGTTTTAGGTCTTACAAAGATTGTAGAAATCAGAGAAGATAATCTCATTCCTTCAAAATCAAAAAAAAGTTTAACCAAATCCGCTCTTACATTTAGAAATATGCTTTTAGCAAGTATTGAAGATGTCGGGGTTTTGGTGGTAAAACTTTGCGATAGACTTCACAATATGCTAACCTTAGATGCTTTAAGAGAAGATAAGCAAAAGCGTATTAGCGAAGAAACTTTGGTCGTTTATGCACCCATAGCACATAGACTTGGAATTTCTAGTATTAAGAATTATTTAGAAGATTTAAGCTTTAAGTATTTGATGCCTGATGAGTATAAGCTTATCGATAATTATATTAATTCAAACGACCAGCAAATGCAACTAGGACTTAATGAATTTATTTCTAAAATCGAGCTTTTATTTCTTAGCAATGGCTTTAGGCAAGGAAGTTTTCAAATTCAAAAACGCATCAAACACAGTTATTCTATCTATCTTAAAATGCAAAGAAAAGGTGTGGGTATAGAAGAGGTACTTGATTTGCTTGGTGTACGAATTTTGGTTGAAAATGTGAGCGATTGTTATTTGGCTTTAGGGGTTTTGCATACAAATTTTAATCCCTTGGTTTCGCGTTTTAAAGATTACATAGCTTTACCAAAACAAAATGGCTATCAAACTATACATACCACTCTTTTTGATACAAAAAATATTATCGAAGCACAAATTCGTACTTTTGATATGCATAAAATCGCTGAATTTGGTATAGCTGCACATTGGAAATACAAAGAAGATGGGAGTGTTGTAGCCCCGCGACTTGATTGGCTTACTGATATTTCGATGCAAAGTACGAACAATCTTGAAAACGCAGAAGATTATAATGCTATCGAGCTTTATGAGTATGCAAAAGATAGTCTTTATGTAGAAGATGTGGCTGTTTATTCTCCAAAGGGTGAAATTTTTACTTTGCCAAGAGGAGCTACTGTGCTTGATTTTGCTTATGAGGTGCATACTAAAGTAGGACTTCATGCAAAAAGTGCTTATGTTAACCGTGTAAAAGTCCCTCTTTTAACCGAGCTTAAAAATGGAGATATAGTAAGGGTTGTAACTTCCAATGATAGGTTTTATCGTTGTTCTTGGGTTGATAGTGTAAAAACAGGAAAAGCAAAAGCGAGCATAAGAGAATTTTGTAAGCAAAAAATGAGAGAAATCAATCTTTTAAGCGCGATTAATATGTTAAGTTTTATTTTTAGTGTAGATAAAAACAAGATAGAAAATTGGATTGAAAGAGAGAATTTAGGCAGACGCATACGACAAGTAGCCAGTGATAGTGCTTATTTGAAAGATATAGTCAATGGGCTTAAAAAATACGCTAAAAAATCTTATTGGTTTGACAAATACGAAATCAAAGAACAAAAGATTGGGAATTTTTTATTGTATTCTAATCATAAAATTGCTAATGTGGATTTTGATTACTGCTGTCATCCAAAAAGAGGCGATGCTGTACTTGCATTTATTGAAAATGGAAATGCTATAGTTCATCATAAACTCTGCGATAGGGCAGATAAGATGATAGACAATAATAAAGACATGGTTTTGATTAAATGGGATTCTAATATCCCTAAATCATACAAATTAATCTTTTCTTTAGAAAATAAAAAAGGAATTTTAGCAGAGTTTTTGGCAGTTTTGGCTAAAATGCAGATTAATTTATTAACGATTAGTTTGTCAAGTGATATTAATACAGTGGTGGATTATTTTGAGATCACGATAGAAATTCCTGACAATATAAATCCTGATAATGTCCGAGACAGGTTAAAATCTTATTGTAAAATTTTAGATTTTACTTCATTAAATGACGCTTATAAAGAAGCTTAAACTAAAAGGTAGAAAATGGATATAAAAAATATACTTGCAGAAATCAAACGAGGGTGCGCAGAAATCATCGATGAGGAAAGAATTGAAAATTTGATTAAAAATTATTACGAAAAGGGAGAAAATTTTTTCGTAAAAGCAGGATTTGATCCTACAGCACCTGATTTGCATTTAGGTCATAGTGTGGTTTTAACCAAAATGGCATATTTGCAAAAACACGGAGCTATAGTTCAATTTTTAATCGGTGATTTTACAGGACAAATTGGCGATCCTAGTGGAAAAAGCGTTACGCGTAAAAAACTTGATAAGGAACAAGTATTACAAAATGCTAAGACTTATGAGGAGCAGGTATTTAAGATTTTAGATCCGCAAAAGACACAATTAAAATTCAATTCTCAATGGCTTAACGAACTAGGAGCTACTGGGATAGTAGAGCTTACTTCGACCTTTAGTGTAGCAAGAATGCTAGAGCGTGATGATTTTACGAAGCGTTTTAAAGAGCAAAGCCCTATTTCTATATGTGAGTTTTTATATCCTTTACTTCAAGGATATGATAGTGTTGCTTTAAAATGCGATATAGAAATGGGCGGAACAGATCAAAAATTCAATCTCTTAATGGGAAGAACCCTGCAAAGAATTTACAATATCGGAAAAGAACAAGCTGTGATGATGATGCCTCTTTTAGAAGGCTTAGATGGTGTAAATAAAATGAGTAAAAGCTTAGGGAATTATATCGGCGTTACAGAAAAAGCTAATGATATGTATGCTAAAATTCTAAGTATTAGTGATGAGTTAATGTGGCGTTATTATGAGCTTTTAAGTACTAAAAGTTTAGAAGAAATTGAAAATATGAAAAAAGAAATTTCTAGTGGCAATTTACATCCTAAGCTTGCTAAGGAAAATTTGGCGCTAGAGATTACTACGCGTTTTCACAATGAAGAAAGCGCTAAGGCTGCAAAAGCCGAATTTGACAGCGTACATAGCGGAAATGCTTTGCCAAGCGATATAAAAGAATTTGAGATAGAGGGTGAAATTTGGCTTGCTAAAGCTTTAGTAGAATGCGGTTTGGAAAATTCTACCTCTGCAGCAAGAAGAAGCATTAATGCAAATGCGGTGAGTGTAAATTCACAAAAAGTAAGCGATGAGCAAATGCAACTTGGCACAGGGGAGTATATTTTACAAGTAGGTAAGAGAAAATTTGCAAAATTAAAGGTGAATATATGAGTTTAAAATCCCTTCAAATAGGAAAACACACTATAAAATATCCCATTTTTCAAGGTGGAATGGGGCTTGGTATAAGCTGGGATAAATTGGCTTCAGCAGTGTCATTAAATGGCGGTCTTGGTATCATCTCATCTGTTGGAACAGGATATTATGAAAATCGCACCCATATTAGCAAAGAATTGAATGCTAAGCCTTATGGTAGTGAAAATTTTTATTCACGAGAAGGCTTGCAAACTTTGATAAATAATGCAAGAAAAGTTTGCGGTGATGCGCCTTTGGGTTGTAATATTTTATGCGCAAGTAATGATTATGCAAGAATTGCTCGTGATGCTTGTGAAGTGGGTTTTAATATTATAGTTTCAGGTGCTGGACTTCCTACCAATTTACCTGAATTTACAGCAGATTTTCCTGATGTTGCTTTAGTTCCTATAATCTCTTCACCTAAGGCTTTAAAAATCATCTGTAAAAGATGGCAAAGTAGATACAACCGTCTGCCTGATGCTGTTGTGCTTGAAGGACCTAAGAGCGGCGGACATCAAGGTTTTACCTATGAGCAATGTTTAGATCCTAATTATCAACTTGAGAATTTAATCGCACCTGTGGTTGAAGAGGCTAAAAATTGGGGTTCTTTTCCAGTGATTGCAGCGGGTGGAATTTGGGATAAAAAAGATATAGAAAATGCCATTTCTTTAGGTGCTAGCGGGGTTCAAATGGGAACTCGTTTTATAGGTACTTTTGAATGCGATGCAAGTGATGAGTTTAAAAATGTATTGCTTGCATGTAAAAAAGAAGATATAGAACTTATCAAATCTCCAGTGGGATATCCTGCAAGGGGAGTAAGGACTAATTTACTTGATTTAGTCGATAAAAGAATGGGACCAAAGATCAATTGTATCAGCAATTGTGTAGCGCCATGTGGCCGAGGCAAAGAGGCGACAAAGGTGGGTTATTGTATAGCAGATAGGCTTTTTGATGCATGGTCGGGAAAAAAAGAAACAGGATTATTCTTTACAGGAGCCAATGGCTATCGTTTAGAAAAATTAATCAGTGTTAAAGAGCTTATGGATAAACTCGTCAATGGTGAATAATGTTTAGAATTTTAGTTTTTTGTATCGCACTTTTTAGTATTTGTTTTGGGGCATATGAAAATGAGCTTGCTAATTTTGATAAGAATTTTATCGCGTCAAAAAATGATGCTCAAGTTAAGTTCCATCATCAGCTAAAAAGTCTTTATATACAAAGTGTGATCAATGAAGATGAAAAAACTAAAATTGAAATTTTAAAAAGATTGATTATAAGTTCTAATGCTTTAAATTTGGATGATAAATCTTATGCGAACGAATTAGAAGAAAGCGGAGTGAGTAAGGCTAGCATCAATGCTTTAAGAAAAGCTGTGATTAAGGATAAGCAAAAAGTTCAGCCTGATTCTAAAAATGTCGAGGTTTCAAGCTTTGAACCTCCTAAAAGTACTTCAAAACCCCCACAAACCAAACAAGAAAGCACAAAAACACAAAACAATAAACCCCAACAGACAAAAAAAGTAGATAAGGTTTATGTTTTAAAATCAAGTAAGACAAGTCAAGGAGTGGTACTTGATTTAAATACCAATTTAGAGCAAAAAGATATAAAAAGTTTTGCCTTGGATGAAAAAGGAAATTATCGTTATATCAGTGATTTTGAGGGTATTTTAGAAGGCGGAAGAAAAGAATATAAATTTGATGATTATCGCATAGTAATTTCACAATACAATCCTAAGATGATTCGTATCGTTGCTTATGCTAAGGAAAAAATTCCTCTAAACTTTGATTTTGAAGATGAAAAAATAAGTATTTCTAAAAAATCACAAGCTATACAAAAAAGTACTCCGAGTAAGCAAGAGTCAAAAACAGCAGCAAAACAAGAAAGTGAAAAAGTAGTCGCAAAACAAGAGTCCAAACCAGTTAAAACTCAAGAAGCTAAAACAAATACCAAAAAAGAACAAGAAAATGATGAACCTTTATATGTTTTAGATGTAGATAAAAGTTCTAATTCTGTTGTTTTAAATTTAAGCGATGAGCTTGATGAAAAAGATATTACAAGTTTTAGCACAAAAGATCAAAAATTCTTTAGACAAGTAGTGAGCTTTCAAGGAATTTTAGAAGGTAGTCGCAAGAATTTTACTTTTGGGCAAAATGCTGTTACAGTTACTCAGTATAATCCAAAAACAGTTCGTATTGTACTCAGCTCAACTAAAGAATTTAAGCTTTTTAAAGATTTAGATGATAAAAGTTTGACTTTAGGTTTTAGTGGCAGTACAAGCAAAAGCACTTCAAAAACTGCTAGTAAAAATGTTTTAAATTCTAATTTCAAATCCGATAAACTCATAGTCTTAGATGCAGGACATGGGGGTAAGGATAGCGGTGCTTTAAGCGATAAAAAAGGGAGTTTAAAAGAAAAAGATATAGTTTTAAGCACGACCTTAAAGCTTGGAAATGAGCTTAAAAAACGCGGTTATAAAGTACTTTATACAAGAAGTTCAGATAAATTTATCAATCTTAGAGATAGAACAAAATATGCCAATGATAAAAGAGCGGATTTGTTTTTATCTATCCATGCAAATGCAGCGCCTAATGCATCAAAAGCAAAAAGCAGTGAGGGTGTGGAGACTTTTTTCTTAAGTCCTGCTAGAAGTGAAAGAAGTAAAAAAGCTGCTGAAAAAGAAAATCAGGGTGATTTTGAAGAGATTAATTATTTTTCAAAGCAAAGTATTTTGAATTTTTTAAACAGAGAAAAGATCGTGGCTTCAAACAAACTTGCTATAGATGTGCAAAAAAATATCTTAACCCAAACTCGTAAGAAGTATAAAATTGTCGATGGTGGAGTAAGAGAAGCTCCTTTTTGGGTTCTTGTTGGAGCTCAAATGCCTGCTATTTTGATAGAAATTGGATATATCACTCATCCAAGTGAGGGAAAAAGAATCGCAAATAAAAGTTTTCAAGACACTTTGGTTAAGGGTATAGCTGATGGTGTGGAGAATTATTTTTATAACAATAGATGAAAAAAGCTAATTTAATCTTTAAAGACAATACCCCATTTTCTTTGGATTTTGATGATTTTTATTTTAACTCAAAAGATGGTTTAAATGAGAGCAAATTTGTTTATAGTGAGGCTTTTGAATTTGAAGAAAATGATACATTTATCATTGCTGAAAGTGGCTTTGGTATAGGGCTTAATTTCTTTTTAACCCTTAAAAGATTTCTTCAAGCAAAGAAGCGTCCTAAAAAATTATTTTACACCAGCATTGAGGGTTTTTATATTGAAAAAGACAAGCTTAGAGAAATTTATCAAAAGCTTGGATTTTATGAAGAATTTAAAGAAATTTTAGAAGCTTTTTTAAAGTTTTATCCTAAGGCTAAAAAAGGGTATTATCGTTTTTATTTTAAAGATTGTTTTTTGGATTTAATCTTTGATGATATTGCTATTCTTAGAGAGCTTGATTTTAATGCTGATGTTTGGTTTTTAGATGGTTTTTCTCCGAGTAAAAATTCAGCCATGTTTGATGAAAATTTCATAGCTCAAGTTGCTCGACTTTCAAAGACTAATACCCAAATTTGCACCTTTTCTGCTTCGAGTGCTTTGCAAAAAAATCTTATAAAATATGGCTTTGAAATCCAAAAAACCAAAGGTTTTAGAAAGCGAGAGATGATCAAAGCTTTTTTACGCAAAGAATATCCAACCCTAGATAAAGAAGCTTATTTTCAAAGAATTCCAAGTTTATATAAAAATAAAAAAGTAGCCATCATAGGTTCGGGCATATGTGGTGCAACTTTAGCTTATGAGCTTTCTTTGCGTGATTTTGAAGTCAGTGTTTTTGAAAAAAACGATAGTTTAGGATGTGGCGCAAGTGGCAATGAAAGTGGAATTTTAAGCTCTTTGATTTTAAAGCCTGATGTTGCTTTGGGTGAATTTTCTCAACTTGCTTTTATCGAGGCGAGTCGTTTTTATAAGCAAATTTTAGATTTAAATCTAAAAGGAGTGATAGAATTTGCTCATACTCCTTTGATGCAAGAGCGTTTTATAAGCCAAAAAGATAATATTTTATTTAAGATTGATAAGAATGAAGCTTTTTTAGAAGATGGCGGACACATCAAGCCTAAAGAAATTTTAAAATCTCTTTTTGAAAAAAGTCAAGCAAAAATGTATTTTAATCACGAATATGATTTTTTTCAATACCAAGAAGACAAATTTATTTTGCATTTTAAAAACCAAAAAGCAATGCAAGATTTTGATATTTTAATCTATGCTATGGGTGCTGATACTAAGGATTTTTTAGTTTATGATGGAATGCTTTTAAGTAAGGTTAGAGGACAGGTTACTCATCTAAAACCTTTTTTGGATAATGCATTTGCCCTTTCTTCAAAAGCTTATATTTGTCCTAGTGATGGGGATTTGCAAGTTATTGGCGCAAGTTATAATAGGCTGAATTCAAATCCAAATCCACAAAAAGCCGATGATGAAGAAAATTTGCAAAACATACAAGAGTTTTTAAAAGGCGATGAGGAAATCATCATCAAAGGCTCTAGAGTAGGTTTTAGATCTTATTCTAGCGATAGGTTTGCTATTGTGGGAGCAGCTTATGATGAAGCTTTTTATAAGCAAGAATATAAAGCTTTATTATGGACAAAAAACAAGGCGCAAGTTCTGCCTCAAAATATCCCTAATTTATATCTTAATCTTGCTCATGGCTCAAGAGCTTTTAGCACTTCTGTTTTGGCTGCAAGATATCTTTGTGCTTTGATTAACGAGGAGCCTTTGGGGGTGTTTAAAAATTTTATTCCTTGTATACATCCTGCAAGATTTTTGATCCGCAAGCTAAAGAAAGGGATATAAATTTTTTAGCTTTTATTAATATATCTTTAAGTTTTGTTTATATTTTTCTATTGAAATTTAAATTTTAATACATTTTTAATTTGCTTTGTTTTATTATTAAGTGGAATAAATTACATTAATTAAGGAATTTCAATGATTGATTATAATCAAATAGAGTCCCGTTTAAGCGCACTTGAGAAACTTCCTTCTTTAAATCCTGAAAATTCTATACCAAAAGCTTTGGAAAGATCTGGCTTTACTAGAAGAGATTTTATGAAATGGGCAGGGGCGATGACAGCATTTTTAGCATTGCCAGCGAGTTTTACCCCTATGGTGGCAAAAGCTGCAGAACTTGCAGATAGACTTCCTGTGATTTGGCTTCATATGGCTGAATGTACGGGCTGTAGCGAGAGTTTATTAAGAAGTGATACTCCAACTATTGATAGCTTAATATTTGATTATATTTCTTTAGAATACCATGAAACCGTTATGGCTGCAGCGGGTTGGCAGGCTGAAGAAAATTTAGAAAGTGCCATTGAAAAATATAAAAACAAGTATATTTTAATGGTTGAAGGTGGTATCCCTATGGGAGATACAGAGAATTTTTTAACCATAGGGCCACATGGAAAGAGTGGATATGAGCTTTCTAAAGTAGCGAGTGAAAATGCTTTGGCGATTTTTGCGATAGGAACCTGTTCGAGCTTTGGCGGAATTCAAGCTGCAAGACCAAATCCAAGCAATGCTCAACCTCTAAGCAAGGTAACAAGCAAAACCGTTATCAACGTGCCAGGTTGTCCGCCAAGTGAAAAAAACATAGTAGGAAATGTTTTACATTATCTTCTTTTTGGTGAGTTACCTGCGCTTGATGTTTATAATAGACCAAAATGGGCTTATGGTTTAAGAATTCATGATCTTTGTGAAAGACGCGGACATTTTGATGCGGGTGAATTTGTACAAAACTTTGGCGATGAGGGTGCAAAAAATGGTTATTGTCTTTATAAAGTAGGTTGTAAAGGTCCTTATACTTTTAATAACTGCTCTAGAGAAAGATTTAACCAACACACTTCTTGGCCTATCCAAGCAGGACATGGCTGTATAGGTTGTTCTGAGCCAAATTTTTGGGATACTATGGGACCTTTTGAAGAGCCTATGGCAAGTCGTAAATTTGATACTGTTTTTGGATTAGGAGCTGATAATGTATCAGATAAAATAGGCATAGGTGTTCTAACGCTTACAGGCGTTGCTATCGCAGCGCATGCGGTGATCGCATCCATGAAAAAGAATGAGGAATAAAATACATGAGTCAAAAGATAATAGTAGATCCAATTACAAGAATAGAAGGACACTTAAGGGTTGAAGTTGTTGTTGATGATAACAATGTGGTAAAAGAAGCTTATGCGGGCTCTACTTTGTGGCGTGGTATTGAAACCATTGTTAAAGGGCGTGACCCAAGAGATGCGGGTTTTATGACGCAAAGAATTTGCGGAGTTTGTACTTTTTCACATTATAAAGCAGGTATAGTTGCTGTTGAAAATGCTTTAGGTATTACTCCGCCTTTAAATGCGCTTTTAACAAGAACTTTAATGAATGCAGCGCTTTTCTTACACGATCATATCGTACATTTTTATCAACTCCATGGGCTTGATTGGGCAGATGTTGTAAGTGCTTTAAGTGCTGATGTTAAAAAAGCAAGTGATGAGGCTTTTAAATACACTTCAAATCCTTATGCAACAGGTGCAGATAAACTTCTTGAAGTGCAACAAAGACTTAAAACTTTTGTAGATAAAGGAAATTTAGGACCTTTTGCAAATGCTTATTATGGTCATCCTACTTATCGCTTAACTCCAGAGCAAAATTTGATCGTTTTATCGCATTATTTAGAGTGTTTAAGAATTCAAAGAATCATAGCTCAATGTATGGCTATTTTTGGTGCTAAAAATCCACATCCACAAAGCTTAACCGTTGGTGGTGTAACTTGCGTTATGGATTTGCTAAGCCCTGCTAGAATGGGTGAATATATGGAAAAATTCAAAGAAGTGCAAGACTTTGTTAATCGTGCGTATTATCCTGATCTTGTTATGGCGGGAAAAGCTTATGCAGATGAACCTAGTGTGCTAAATGATATTGGGGTAAACAATCTTTACACTTTCCAAGAATTCCAGCTTGGTAGAGATGAGTGGCTATTTGAAAGCGGAATCATCAAAAATGGCGATTTAAGCAAGGTATATGAAGTAGAAGAAGATAAGATCACTGAAGAAGCGACCCATTCTTGGTATGCAGATAATGAGCCTTTGCATCCTTATGAGGGTAAAACAAATCCAAATTATACAGGGCTTGTAGAGGGTGAAAGTGTAGATCATCATGGAAATACAGTGCATTCTAAGGTATTTGATACTAAGGGTAAATATAGCTGGATTAAGGCTCCACGCTATGAAGGAAATCCTATGCAAGTAGGACCTTTGGCTAATATCGTTGTAAATTATGCTAAGGGTAATCAAAATGTTGTTCCTGTGGTAGATGAGTTTTTAAAAGAAACAGGACTTCCTTTAAATGCTGTATTTAGCACTCTTGGAAGAACTGCTGCGCGTTGTTTGGAAGCAAAAATTGTAGCTAATAATGCTTTAAAAGCCTTCCGTAATTTAGTAGAAAATTTAAAAGTAGATGAGAGCACTTGTGCGCCTTATGTGATCGATAATTCTAAAGAGTACAAAGGACGCTATATGGGGCATGTGCCACGCGGAACGCTAAGTCATTGGTGCAGGATTAAAAATGGAGTGATAGAAAATTGGCAAGCAGTTGTTCCTTCTACTTGGAATGCAAGTCCAAAAGACGCAAATGGCGTAGGTGGAAGTTATGAGCAATGTTTGATAGGACTTAAAATCGCTGATGTAAAACAACCACTTGAAATCATTAGAAAAATTCACTCTTATGATCCTTGTATTGCTTGTGCGGTGCATGTAATGGATACTAAGGGAAATAATCTAAGTGAATATAAAGTAAACGCGAGTTTATAAAAGGGGCTTTTATGCAAAATAAAGAAGAAAAATTGCAAAGAAAGGCTGAATATGAATTTAGCATAGGTTTGCGTTTAACACATTGGGTAAGAGCTTTTGCTATAGTGGTTTTGGTTATAACAGGATATTATCTTTCTTATGTTTTTCAAAATCCTATAAGTAATGGTGAGCCAGTTAATTTCATGCAAGCAAAATACAGAATGGTGCATCAAGCCGTCGGTTTTGTTTTGATTGCTTGTGTGATTTTTAAAGTTTATCTTTTCTTTTTTGATAGGATAAGTCGTAAGGAGCGTATCAGCATAGTAGATGTACTTAATCCAAAATTATGGATAGAGCAGATTAAATTTTATCTATTTTTAGGTAAGCATCCACATCTAAAAGGTGTTTATAATCCTTTGCAGTTTGTAACCTATATATTTTTCTATATTGTTATGGTGGGGATTATTTTAACAGGATTGATTCTTTATACTCATACTTACCATGAGGGTTTGGGAGGATTGTTGTATGAAGTGTTAAGACCTTTAGAAGCCGCACTTGGAGGCTTGGCTGATGTTAGAACTTATCATAGAATTTTAATGTGGGTTATTTTAATCTTCGTACCCGTTCATATCTACATGGCATTTTTCAATGCGATCAAAGGTAAAGATGGTGCGATTGATGCTATAGTTAGCGGTTATAAATTTGTTAAAGAAGAGAAAAATTGAAATTTCTTGTCCTTGGTATAGGAAATATTATGTTTGCAGATGAAGGCATAGGCGTTCATCTTTGCAAACTTTTAGAAAAAAATTATAAATTCACTCATTCAAATCACAGCTTAGATTTTGTCGATGGAGGCACCTTGGCCTTGCAACTTAGCTATATTATCGCAGAGTATGATAAGATGATAGTGCTTGATTGTATAGATGCAGATGATTCAAAAATCGGCGATGTATTTTTCTTTCCTTATGATGCAATGCCTAAAAAGATCAATTGGAGTGGTAGTGCGCACGAAGTAGAAATGCTTCAAACCTTACAATATATGGAGCTAATGGGAGATTTGCCTCATACACAAATTTTAGCTTGTGTTCCAAAGCGTATCAAGCCTATGAGTTTTACTCTATCGCAAGAGATTGTTAGCGCGGGTGAAATTATGGAAAAAACTTTGCTTGAGTATTTAACTAAAGAGGGTTTTAGTTATGAAAAAATAGCAAATCATTCTTTGCAGGAATTAGCTGACATTTCTTACAAAAACTGATTTAAACTTTGGTGCGAAAATTGATGGCTTTGTTTAGAGATATAAAGTCAACATTTTCTAAATTTACTCCACTTGGAATACCTTGTGCGATTTTGCTAAATTGTAAATTTAAATCTTTAAGCCTACCTTCTATATAAAAAATCATTGCATCGGAATTTAAATTATGAGTGAAAGCAAAAATGAGTTCTTTGCTTTGTAATTTTAGTATCATTTGTCTTAATTGAGCAAGCTTTTCATCGTTTAATTCATCTAAAACAAAATACAAGCCCCCATAACTTTTACTCTCTTCTATAACCAAAACATCTTTAGGGCTTTGCACTATACATAAGCAATTTTTATCCCTTTCATCATCGGTGCAAATTTCACAAAGTTCGTTTTCGCTTAAAGACCCGCATTGTTGACAAGGTTTTATAAAACGTATAGCATTTTCTATATTGTGTGCGAGCTTCATACCTTCGAGTTGATTTCCTGTGCAAATATGATAAGCAAGGCGAATAGCAGTTTTTTTACCGATAGTGGGTAATTTTGCAAAACTTTCTACAAGTTCGTTAAATTTTTCTATACCCTTATGCGTCATTGTTTGTTTTTACTCCGAAAAAAATTTTAAAACAATGCTTACCTTCTTCGTAAAAATAAATAATATCAAAATTATGTAGTTTGCATACTTCAAAAACGATATAAAGTCCTAAGCCCATACCTTTGACTTTCTGATATGGTTCGCGTGTAAAAGCCTCAAAATAATGCTCTATAGGTTCTCTTAATGGATTGCCAGGATTTTTTATCACAAAACATTCTTTACAGCAATAAAGCTCACAAGTTCCATTGCTAGAATATTTTAAAGCATTATCAATGAGATTTTTTAAAATCAAAGGAAAAATTTCCATATCTACATTAATCAAGGCATCGTGTTTTAAATTGAGCTTGACGACTCTATTAAAATCATCACGCATCAAATAATCTTTAGCTTCATTGAGTATGGTGCTAAAATGCACAGGTTTAAACTGAAGATTGTAGTTTTTTGAAAAAAGATTTTCAATTTTGGCAAATTCATTAATCAATGAATCCATTCTTAAAAAAATATCGATCAATCTTTCTTTCTGCTTTTCTTCTTGCAGCATTTCAGATATAATCCTACCTTTTCCAATAGGCGTTTTAAGCTCATGCATGATGGTGCGTAGAAAAAGTTGTCTTGATTGTATGAGTTCTTGATTTTTCTTAAAAGCTTTTTGAAATTCAAGGGCTATTTTACCTACTTCATCTTCTTGATAATTCTCAAAATCAGCTTTTCCGCCATTAGCCACTTCTGCGACCTGTTTTCTTAATTTTTTAAGTGGTTCAAGGGATTTTAATACTGAAAAATACATAAAAACAACCAAAAAAGAAAAAAAGAAAAAGCCTATCAACAAAAGATTATAAACTCTATTGTTAGTATCTTCTTCAAATAAAGCGCTAAAGTCTTTGCATTGGACATCAAGATAGAGTTTGTTTTGATATTTTAAAGAGGTGAGAGTGCAGGCATTTTCTCCATTTCCTGCGCGAAAAAGGCTTTGTCCTTCTAGTCTTGCGATTTTTACAAAATAGTCATTTTGTATAGCAACAAAGCCGCTATTGTTAAGATGAGCTCCTATATCCACTCCAGAAGCATTGTCATAAGAATTGATGATATTTTTTATAAAACTTTCTTGTTTAAAACCTTCTTCTTCGCTGTAGGTATTGCTTTCTATTTTTAAAAGCACGATAAATAAAACGCAAACCAAAAAGAAAGTTACAACAAATAAAATAACAAGTTTGGTATAAATAGAATAATTTCTAGTCATCCTATAAGTTTATATCCTATACCTCTAACTGAAAATATATGTTTTGGAGCTTTAGAGCTATCATTTATCTTAGTTCTTAAGCGACCGATGATAACATCAAGGCTTTTAGAATCTTTATCTTTAAGATTTTTACAGCGACTTACAAGCTGTTCTCTAGATACACTATAGCCGTGTTGCTGGATGAGATATTCTAAAATTTCATATTCCGCAGGGGTTAGAGTTAAGACTTTGTTTTGATAAGTGATTTCGTGTTTTCTTTCATCGATTTTAAAAGCTGAATTGATATTTTCATTGTTGGTATTTTCAGCTCTTTTTGTGCGACGAATAAGACTCATGATTCTTGCGTGCATTTCTTTTGGATCGTAAGGTTTTGGTAAATAATCATCCGCGCCAATTTGGAGCCCTACAACCTTATCGCTTAAATCTCCTCTAGCAGATGAAATGATGATAGGAATATTGTATTTTTGTCTGATTTCTCTACAAACTTCAAGGCCATCAATTCCAGGTAAGGTTAAATCTAAAATTAAACAATCATAGCCTTGTATACCTACATTTAAAGCTTCTTTAGGATTTTCAAAATTTGTGATTTTGATATTAAACTGAGTTAAATATTCTGACAATAATTGGGCAAAATCAGGATCATCTTCTATCATCAACACATTAATCATTTTGTTATCCTTTATTATTTATGGTAAGATTTATATATTTACATAATTTTATTTAAATTTTGATAAATTATTGAGTTTATTTTTGCTAAAATTATATTTTTTATTTTTACAAATTTTATAAATATTTTATTATTTAAAGGAAAAATATGGAGTTAAGCTACTATGAAATTTTAGAAATTACTCAGAGTGCTGATAAAGATACCATTAAAAAAGCTTATAGAAAAATGGCTTTAAAATACCACCCCGATAGAAATCAAGGAGATAAAGAAGCCGAAGATAAATTCAAGCTTGTAAATGAAGCTTATGAAGTTTTAAGCAATGAAGAAAAACGCGCTATTTATGATAGATATGGCAAAGATGCTTTAAAAGGCGGTGGCTTTGGATCAGGGGGAGCAGGTTTTGGTGGCTTTGAAGATTTGGGTGATATTTTTTCTAGTTTTTTTGGTGGCGGTTTTGGTGGATCATCGCAACGCCGCAAAAAATCAAGTGATGAAAAATTTCAAGCTGAACTTGTAGTAAATTTAAAACTTAGTTTTAAAGAAGCGGTATTTGGCTGTAAAAAAAATATAGATTTTACTTACAAATCTTCATGTAAAACTTGTAGCGGAACAGGAGCTAAGGATGGAAAACTTCAAACTTGTCCAAAATGTAAGGGCAGGGGACAAGTAGGAATTTCTCAAGGTTTTATCACTTTTGCGCAAACTTGTCCTGATTGTAAGGGGAGCGGAGAAAGCGCAAGTGAGAAATGTAAAGATTGTAAGGGTAAGGGTTATGAAGAGCTTAAGGATAGTGTAGAAGTAAACATCCCTGAAGGTATAGACAATGGGATGAATTTAAGAGTTGCAGCTAAAGGCAATCTTAGCAAAAGTGGCAATAGAGGGGATTTGTATGTTAAAGTTATTGTTGAAGAGGATGATACTTTTATAAGAGATGATGAGGATATTTATATAGAATTTCCGGTATTTTTTACCCAAGCTATATTAGGACAAAGTATAAAGGTGCCTACTATACGAGGGGAAGCGACTTTAAATTTGCCAAAGGGTGCAAAGGATGGACAAAGATTTGTGCTTGAAAGAGAGGGTGTAAAAGATGTGCATAGCTCTCGCATAGGCAATCAAATCGTACAAATTGCTATCAAATTTCCAAATTCACTCAATGATGAGCAAAAAGAACTTTTAGAAAAACTCAGCGAAAGTTTTGGGATAAAAGATGGTATGCATCATGAACAAAAAGGATTGTTTGAAAAAATAACCCATTGGTTTAAATCTTAATTTTCTTCAAGCTTTTTAGCTTGGGAAAATTTCTTTGAACTTAAGCTAGAAAGATATTTTATATAAATTTAAGTTTTAAAAAGAAGACATAAAAAAAGGTGGAGTAAAACTCCACCTCGATAGACTTTAGAGCTTCTTAGAATTTGTAAAGAGCTTGAAGTCTTACAGCGTTGTGATCACCTTCTCCATTATTGTCACTATCAACATTTACATAAGAATACCATGCTGAGAAGTTAAGTTTTGGAGAGTATTTATAGCTTACTCTTGCAACTGCTTCAAGTTTATCTCCACCACCTACATAAGTATTGCTTTCTGTTTTGGTTCCACCGTATACGAAGTCAGCACCTACACGAACTGTTTCGTTGAAAGTATAACCTGCTTTAACATAACCGAAGATATTTCTACCAGTGTCACCATTTAGTTTTGAACCATTTGTATAGAAAATTTCCTCACCTGCAAGTAAAGAGCCGATATTTCCTTGATCTTCTAATACAGTTACAGTAACTTTATCTTTTTTACCGTAGTATAAACCACCAAGAGTTGCATCCCAACCATTTACTTCAACACTACCTCTTAAACCAAAGAAGTTGCCATTTGCAGCATTACCAGCATAGTGATCATCAAGTGTGTTATCAAGGCTGTTTCCTAAATAAGCACCTTCAAGAGTCCAGTTTACTCCATCGAAAATAGTGGTGTTATAAGCTACATCTAAGGCATATAAGAAAGCATTGTCAGTCATATAAGCTAACCATAATTGTGGGTTTAATTGACCATTAAATACTTCGTAAGAACCGATAGCTGCAGCACCATAAATATTTTGGCTCCAATCTAAATATGGAGAGTTTTCGCCAGCATCAGCCTTATTATTTTTAAAGAATACACCATCGCCTTGCTCATCAGTGTTTACACTGTCAATAGCAAAAGCAGCTAGAGTTAAACCATCAATGCTGTTGTTTACTACTTTAACACCTGTTCCTACTAAACCATCGATTGCATTGTCAGTCCAGATAGTGTTGAGTTGTTGTTTACCTAGGATTACACTTGTAGCTACATCTTCATTTGTGTAAGTTAGGTATAATTGGCGAACATTTAAAGAAGTTTTTGTATTGCTAACGCTATTAGCACCATAACCACCATCTTTTGCATTATAGTCAAGTTGAACGAAAGCTTTGAAGTTGTCTGCTATAGCACCGCTGAAGTTGATTTGTGCTCTGTATTTATGCTCTTGTTTGCTGCTATTTAAGTTAGCATTTTCTAGATTAAGATCTTTTCCAAATCTACCTGATTCATATCTGTATCTTAAAACACCTGATACATCGATATCTTTGATCGCTTCTTCAAGTGGAGTAGCATTCGCCACTGAGAAAGCACCTGCAGCAAGAGCTGCTACTAAACTAAGTTTAACTAGTTTCATGAGAATTCTCCTTGTTTAAAATTAAATAAAACGCTGTAATTGTAGCACATAAATCTATAGTTTTTTCTTAAAAAGCACTTAAAATAATAAAAATTCTAATTTTTTAGAGTGGAAAATATAATAAAAATAGGCCTAGCTTGGTATTTACTAGGCCTATATTAAGGAGTTTTTCTTATGAATGTTTTCGGTTCATTTGGAAGTATAAGTCTTAAAAGTAAATGAGAAGTAATCAAACATAAAAGATGAAAATTTAATTCTCTTATGTTTATATTTATAAAAAATTAATTCGCAATTCCATAAATGAAAATCGCAAAAATGATCAAAGGTATGATGAATTTAATATAATAAAACCAAATTTTAAATCCCATGCTTTTTAATTTACCTTCATTGCTAAGCTCTTTTATGCTTTGCTCTTTGCCAAGAACCCAGCCCACATAAATGCAGCAAAAAAAGGCTGTTAAAACAAATAAAATATTTCCACTGATAAAATCAAAACTATCAAAAATATTTTTCCCTTTGATAAGAGTGATATCTCTCCAAGGTCCATAAGTGAGTATACAAGGAATGTTTCCTAGTATGAAAATCGAACCTAGGGTTAAATTAATAGCTGTTTTTTTAGAAAGTTTGAATTTTTCTTCTAAAACACTGATGATAACTTGATATATAGGCAAGCTCGTTGTTAATGCTGCGATGAGTAAAAGTATAAAAAATAAAATGCAAATGATAGTCCCAAAGTGGATATGAGAAAATGCTATAGGTAGGGTTTGAAACACTAAAGAAGGTCCTTTATCGGGCTCAAGTCCTGCTGCAAAAAGTGCAGGAAAAATCATAAAGCCTGCTAGCACAGCAATAAGAGTGTTTAAAACTCCTGTATAAATGGCGGTTTTTGCCATGTTTTCATTTTTGCTAAGATGAGATGAAAGGGTGATCATCACGCCAAAACCCAGAGAAAGTGCAAAAAAGACTTGTCCTAGAACATCGATGAGTAGTTTTGGGGATAGAATTTTGTCAAAATCAGGCGTAAGATAAAATTTTACACCATTTATAGCACCTTCAAGGCTTAAGTTGCGTCCTACAACCAGTATAAGACAAATGAAAAGCAAAGGCATGAGGAATTTAACTGATTTTTCTATACCATCTATAATGCCACGCCTTAAAATGATATAATTAATAAGAACAAAAAGTGTAGTAAAAATTCCTACGCCTAAAGGATTGAAAGAAATTTTTTCATTAAAAAAATACTCGGTAAAATCTTTGGTTATGGTATGGGAAAGATTGAAATTCCCTATGATCAACTCAAAAATATAAACAAAAACCCAGCCGCCTAAAACCATATAATAAGCCATGATACCAAAACTACCCAAAAGCCCCATATAGCCTACAAATTTCCATTTGCCCTTAAAAGCGTCGACGCTGTTTGTCATGGATTTTCTACCGATGACATTTTCAGCTAAGATAACAGGAATGCCAATGAGTATCATTGCTACGCAAAATACTAAAACATAAGCACCACCCCCATTTTCTCCTACAAGATAGGGAAAACGCCAAGTCGCACCAAAACCTATGGTTGCTCCTGCGACGGTTAAAATATAAGTAAGAGTGCTACTCCATGTTTGTCTTTGCATGCTTATCCTTTCAAAAAAATTAAATTGTAGCCTAAGAATACTTTAAAAAATTATAAATTTTGCATATAGTCTAAATCATAGGCATTTTTTAAGCGTTTTTGTATACTTTCGTGCCAATTTTGTGAAATCAGTGTATCGAGTTTGCTTAATTTTTCAAGCAAGCTTGGATTTTGTTTGAGTGCTTGATGGGGGTTGTAAAATAAATGATTGAGTTCTAGGACGCTTAAATTTATAGGATTTTTTTCTATAAGCTCGATTTTAGAATGAGCATGGATTTTTTTACCCTCTAAAACACGATAATACCACCCACTTAATCCTGTTTTAAAAATTTCTTGTGTGAAATTTGGATTTTGATGGACTTTTGAAATTTTAACACAAGGTTTGCGCGGTTCGCTTACTTGCAAAATAGCATTTTCAAATCGGTGTATATCGCCTATACAAACATTTTGTTCGTGTAAATTTTCAAGGGTTAAATTTTCTCCCATCATACCGCATGCAAGTTTTTTTCCAAGAAAATTTTCCCAAAGGGCGTAGTTATGATAAGAATTTGCAAATAAGGCTTTATTTTTTCCGCCGTGATGTTTTGTATCGGCTATGTTATCGTTAAGAATACCTAAAGAATTGATATCTACTTCTTCTAAATAAAGATCTTTTATAAAAGCACTTCTAAAGCCTTTATAATCTTTGATATGTCCTATCTGTAAGCTTTTGAGTTTCATTTTTCTAACTTTTGTAACAAATCATGTGCACTGATAAAACCAGTGATTCTAAGATTTTCTTTGCCTTTTTCAAAAAATATCAAAACCGGTGGGCCAAAAACACCAAATTCTTTCATAATTTCTAAGTCTTTGTCGCTGTTTTGAGTCAGATCAATTTTGATTAAATGAAAATTTTTGAGTTTTTCTTGAATTCTTTCGTCGCTAAAAGTAAGCTCATCTAAGAGTTTGCAATTTTCACACCAAGATGCTGTAAAGTTAAACATGATAGGGCGGGTGCTAGTTTTAATCTCTTTTTGAAGAGTGTCAAGATTGTTGATAAAATTATAATTTAATTTTGAAGAATTTAAGGGCATGTTTTGGTTTAAATTTAAAGGATTTAAGAAATTTTTTGCGCCAAAGATTCCGCCTAAAAATATACTTAAAGAATAAGCCAAAACCAAAATCAATAAGCTTTTTTTAATCTTAGCTACTGCATTAAAAGCTTGTTCAAAAATTCCCATAAATACACTAAAAAATACGCCCAAAATTCCAAAAGCGATCAAAATATATCTTGTTTCAATGATACGAGAAAGTATCCAAATAGCCATAGCTAGCATAACAAAGCCAAAGAAAATTTTTACTTTTTGCATCCAAGCTCCCGCCTTTAAAAAGCCAAGACCTAAACCAATGAAAAGCAAAGGAATTCCCATGCCAAAGCTCATGATAAAAAGGGCACTAGCTCCTAAAAGTGCATCGCCTGTGTTGGCTATGTAGATCAAAGCACCGGTTAAAGGAGCAGCTACACAAGGACCTACGATAAGAGCCGATAAAAAGCCCATGATGGCTATACCTAGCACTCCTTTGCCTTTTTCACTTTTTTTGTGGAGAAAATTTTGAAATTTTAAAGGCAGTTCAAAGCGAAAGCTTTCAAACATTGCCAAAGCAAGCAATACAAAAATTAGCGCAAAAAAGATTAAAACACTAGGTTTTTGCAAAAGTCCTTGAACGCTTGCTCCTAAAAAACTCGCTATAACTCCGGCAATAGCATAGGCTAAAGACATAAAAAATACATAAATAAAAGATAAAAAGAAGCTGTGCTTTTTAGAAAATTTTGTTTCGCTTTTAGCTACGATGAGTGAAGATAATATAGGAATCATCGGCAAAATGCAAGGAGTAAGTGAAAGTAAAAGTCCATAGCCTAAAAAGCTTAGTAAGATCCAAAAAAGATTATCTGTGGCTAAGAAATTTGCAATCATACTTTCTTCGGATTTTGCACTCAAGGTTTTTTGCTTTTCTTTATAAGGGGCTGAAATTTCAAATTTATTATCTTTGTGTTTTAGATCAAAATACCAAGTTTGAGGATTGTAGCATAAGCCTTGTTCGGAGCAGCCTTGGAATTGGAGTTTGATTTGATTGTTTTGATTTTGTGCAAAACGCTCAAGCAGTAGGTTAGGCAAGGCTAGATTTAAATCTTGATAATACACTTTTTCATTGAGTCTTTGGGTGCTAGGTGGGAGATTGATTAAAGAGCTGATATCGTTTTGATTGAGATAGAGTTTAAGTTGATTAGAATAAAGATAAATATCTTTTCCTAATTTGATATCGATTGATACAGCGCTATCATAAGAACTCGATTTTACTTCAAAGGCTTCATTTAAAGATAAAACAGAGGCAAATAAAAAATAACAAGTGAATAAAAGTGTAAAAATAAAACGCATTGTCATCCTAGGCTTAAATGTAAAATTTGTGATTTTAATGTGAATTATAGTTTGTTATGGTAAATTTGCTTTAAATATTTTATAAAGGTTGCTCATGCAAGAAAAAGTTCCAGCAAAGATTCAAGAGGAAACAAAAAAGGATGAAATTTATGTTTCTGTTAAAAAGAAAAAAAGCACTATAGAATATGAAAAAGATTTAAAAAATCTACAAATCGAGCTTTTGAAATTTCAAAATTATGTAAAAGCAAAGGGTTTAAAAGTGCTTATACTTATAGAAGGACGCGATGCAGCAGGCAAGGGCGGTGCGATAAAGCGTTTGATAGAGTATTTAAATCCTAGGGGATGTCGTGTGGTAGCTCTTGAAAAACCTAGCGATGTTGAAAAAACGCAGTGGTATTTTCAACGCTATGTGACGCATTTGCCTTCTGCGGGTGAGATTGTGATCTTTGATAGATCTTGGTATAATCGCGCAGGAGTAGAGCCTGTAATGGGTTTTTGTACTCCACAGCAACATAAAGACTTTTTAAGAGAGGTGCCTTTGTTTGAAAATATGATATCAAATAGCAATTTGATGTTTTTTAAATTTTATTTTTCTGTTTCTAAAGAGGAGCAAAAAAAACGCTTTGAAAAACGCCGCATTGATCCTTTGAAACAATATAAACTTTCTCCTGTGGATCAAAAATCTCAAGAATTATGGGATAAATATACCTTGGCAAAGTATTCTATGCTTTTAGCATCCAATACCCCAACCTGTCCATGGACTATCATTTCTTCAGATGATAAGAAAAAAGCAAGGCTTAATTTATTGCGTTTTATATTGTCAAAAGTGGATTATGCGGATAAAAAAATTGGAGATTTTTCAAAGATTGATCAAGATTTAGTAAGAAGTGGCGAAGAAGAAATTCGTAAAATGGAAGCAAATTTGGAAAAAATAGACAATAAAAAAGCAGATGAAAAAATAAAGGATTTGGACTAAAACTATGTTAGAACGCGTTAAAAATTTAAGTGATAAATACTATGAAAAAATTGTCAATTTAAGACATCAAATTCACATGCACCCTGAACTTGAATTTGAAGAGGAAAATACAGCAAGATTGGTATGTGAAATTTTAGATGAATATGGCATTAAGTATGAGAAAAATATAGCTAAAACAGGAATTTTAGCAAGCATAGAAGGAAAAAAACCAAGCACTAAAAAAGCTCAATGCGTGCTTTTAAGAGCGGATATGGATGCTTTGCCTGTGCAAGAGCAAACAAATCTTAGCTATGCTTCAAAAATCAATGGAAAAATGCATGCATGTGGTCACGATGGACATACAGCAGGGCTTTTAGGAGCGGTTTTGATCTTAAATGAATTAAGAGATGAATTTAGCGGAACGATTAAATTTATGTTTCAACCTGCTGAAGAAGGAAGCGGGGGTGCTAAGCCTATGATAGAAGCAGGCATACTTGAAAATCCTCATGTGGATGCGGTTTTTGGATGTCATTTGTGGGGACCTTTGCTTGAAAATACTGCTCAAATTGTAAGCGGTGAGATGATGGCAGGGGTTGATGTTTTTGATCTTGAATTTATAGGAAAAGGCGGACATGGAGCGCACCCTCATACAACTATCGATCCTATAGTAATGGCAAGCAAATTTGTCAGTGATGTGCAATGTATCATTTCAAGGCGCTTAAGACCTGTGGATGCGGGGGTTATCACCATAGGGAAATTTCATGCAGGGACAACCTTTAATGTGATCCCACAAAATGCTATCTTGCAAGGAACGGTGCGTTTTTTAAGTGATGAAAATCAAAAACTTTTACAAAGTTCTATAGAAAATACGGCTAGAGCTGTTGCTTTAGAATTTGGGGGTGATTTTAAGCTTGATTATAAAAGAGAATATCCTCCTTTAATCAATGATGAAAATGCTGCAAAAATAGCTAGAAAAGCTTTTGGCAAGGTATTGGGCGAGCAAAATATCATTAGCGTAGCTAAGCCTGATATGGGAGCTGAGGATTTTGCTTTTTTAACGCGTGAAAGAATGGGTGCTTATGTTTTTGTGGGTATTTCAAAGGATTTGAAAAATCCTACCTTGCACCATAGTTCTACTTTTTGCTGGGAAGATGAAAATTTAAAAGTCTTAATGCAAGGCGATAGTATGATGGCTTTAGAATTTTTAAATTCTTAAAAATATGAATTTAAAAATTCACAAAAAATTCACTTTGCATAGATACAATTGCGAGATTTATTTTTTAATTTAAGGTTTAGAATGAAAAATAGGGTCGTTTTGATTGTGGTGATTTTAGCACTTTTTGGAGTGGGCGCTTATTTTATATTTTTTAATGATAATGAAAAAATCACCTATCTTACCCAAAAGGTTAAAAAAATAGATATTTCTCAAACTATAGAAGCAGTGGGGAAGGTTTATGCTAAAGATCAAGTTGATGTGGGTGCTCAAGTAAGCGGGCAAATCATTAAGCTTTATGTGGATGTGGGTTCGCATGTAAAACAGGGTGATTTGATCGCGCAAATTGATAAAGATAAACAGCAAAATGATTTAGATATCACAAAGGCGCAGCTTGAAAGTGCTAAGGCTAATCTAGAAAGTAAAAAAGTCGCCCTTGAAATCGCAAGTAAACAATACCAAAGAGAACAAAAGCTTTATGCTGCTAAGGCAAGTTCTCTTGAAAATTTAGAAACTCAAAAAAATAATTTTTACACTTTAAAGGCAAATGTTGCAGAACTTAACGCTCAAGTAGTTCAGCTTGAAATTACTCTTAAAAACGCTCAAAAAGATTTAGGATACACAACCATCACTGCGCCTATGGATGGAGTTGTGATCAATGTGGCAGTTGATGAGGGGCAAACTGTCAATGCAAATCAAAATACCCCAACCATAGTCCGCATAGCTAATTTAGATCAAATGGAAGTAAGAATGGAGATAGCCGAAGCGGATGTTGGTAAGATAAAAATCGGCACGGAGCTTGATTTTTCTTTGCTTAGTGATCCTCAAAAAACCTATCAGGCAAGTATAGCAAGTATAGATCCTGCAGATACTCAAATCAGTGATTCAAGTACGAGTTCTAGCTCTTCAAGTTCTAGCTCTTCAAGTTCAAGTTCTAATAATGCGATATATTATTATGCTAAATTTTATGTGGCAAATAAAGACGATTTTTTGCGTATTGGTATGAGTATACAAAATGAAATTGTTGTTGCAAGTGCTAAAGATGTTATTGCTGTGCCTACTTATGCAATCAAAAATGACGCAAAAGGGTATTATGTTGAAATTTTGCAAGATCAAAAAGCAGTAAAAAAATATGTTAAATTAGGCATTAAAGATTCTGTAAATACTCAAATTTTAGAAGGTTTAAGCGAGGGTGAATTACTAGTAGTAAGTTCAAGTGGTGATAATGCTGCTCCTAAGTTAAGATTGAGATTTTGATGATTTTCTTAAACAATATTTGTAAAAATATAGGCGAGAATGCCATTTTAAAAAATGTAAGTTTAAGTATAGAAAAGGGTGAATTTGTCGCTATCATCGGACAAAGTGGGAGCGGAAAAACTTCACTTTTAAATATCATAGGCACTTTAGATGAGCCAAGTAGTGGGAGTTATATTTTTGATGATTATGAAGTAACCCAGCTTAATAGCGATGAAAAAGCGAGATTAAGACGCGAAAAAATAGGCTTTATTTTTCAACGCTACAATCTTTTAAATCTTCTAAGTGCAAATGATAATGTCGCATTACCTGCTGTTTATGCGGGTAAAAAAGTACAAGAAAGAAATTTTAGAGCCCAAGAACTTTTAGGCAATTTAGAGCTTGAGCATAAGATAGAATCAAAGCCCAATGAGCTAAGTGGAGGACAGCAGCAGCGTGTTTCTATAGCTAGAGCTTTGATGAATGGAGGAGAGCTTATTTTAGCTGATGAGCCAACAGGGGCTTTAGATAGTAAAAGCGGTATTATGGTGCTTGAAATTTTAAAAAAATTAAATACACAAGGGCATACCATAGTGCTTGTAACACACGATCCAAAAATCGCAGCACAAGCTAAAAGAGTGATAGAAATCAAAGACGGCGAGATTTTAAGCGATAGCAAAAAAGATAAGATTGTTTATCAAGGACAGGTTAAAAGTATGCCAAAAGAGAAAAAAACTCTTACCTTGCTTAAAAATCAAGCCTTTGAATGTTTAAAAATAGCTTATTCTTCCATACTTGCACACAAACTTCGTTCCATTTTAACCATGTTAGGGATTATTATAGGTATAGCTTCGGTTGTGTGCGTAGTAGCTTTAGGGCTTGGCTCTCAAGCTAAGGTTTTAGAATCCATCGCAAGACTTGGGACTAATACCATTGAAATTCGTCCTGGTAAGGGATTTGGGGATTTGCGTTCGGGTAAGACAAGGCTTAATTTTAGTGATTTAGAAACGCTTAGAAGTTTAGATTATTTAGAAGCAGTAGATGCACACTCTAATACTTCAGGCGTGGCAACTTACACGAATATTTCTTTAAGCGCTAGAGCTGAAGGAGTGGGAGTAAATAATTTTGCTATAGAGGGTTTAAAACTTCAAGTGGGTAGAATTTTAAATAATGAAGATATAGAAACTAATGCTAATGTAGCGGTGCTTGATTTTAATGCTAAGAAAAATCTTTTCCCTCGCCAAAAGAGTGAAGATGTTTTAGGGCGTGTGGTGATTTTTAATTCTCAACCCTTTAAAATCATAGGAGTTTTACAAAAAGATACAGAAAAGCCTATAGAAGATAATGTAGTGCGCCTTTATATGCCTTATACTACGCTGATGAATAAGCTTACAGGCGATAGAAATTTGCGTGAAATTATAGTAAAAGTAAAGGATGATGTGAGTTCTACTTTGGCTGAAAATGCTGTCATTAGAATTCTAGAAATCAAACGCGGACAAAGGGATTTTTTCACTTTTAATTCTGATACCTTTAAGCAAGCTATCACAGCAAATAAACGCACGACTACCATACTTACGGCTTCGGTGGCGGTGATTGCTTTGATTGTTGGGGGTATAGGCGTGATGAATATCATGCTTGTTTCGGTGAGTGAAAGAACAAGAGAAATAGGAATTCGTATGGCAATAGGCGCTAGAAGAGAGGATATCATGATGCAGTTTTTAATCGAAGCGGTGATGATATGTTCTATGGGTGCGATTTTAGGAGTTTTGCTTTCTGTTTTTGTGATTTTTGGTTTTAATACTCTAAGCACTGATTTTCCTATGATTTTAAATGCGTATTCTGTGCTTTTGGGTTTATTAAGTTCTGTTTTAATTGGGGTTATTTTTGGATTTTTCCCTGCAAGAAATGCAGCCAATTTAAATCCTATTAGCGCCTTATCAAAGGAATAAAATGAAAAATTTATTGAGTATTTTACTGGCATTTTTTTTAAGCGCCTGTGGTGTAAAACTTAGCTTGCCTAAAGAGCCTACAATGAGCGAAGAGAGCTTTAAAGACTTAAATATCACTTATGATTGGTATAAGGCTTATGATAATGCTAAATTGAATGAATTTTTAAATTTTGTTTTGTTAAATAATAGCGATATAAATATAGCTAGAAGCACTTTGCTGACAGCTTTAGCAAGGGCTGATTTGATAGATTATGATTTTTATCCGACTTTAAGTGCAAATTTGGGGCTTAGTGGAGAAAAGAATTTAAATTCTGGAGTCCAAAGTAAGAAATTTAGCAATAGTCTTAATTTAAGCTATGAGCTTGACATTTATGGAAGGATAAGGGATAGCTCAAGTGCGAGTGATTTTAGTGCAAAGGCTAGTGCTTATGATCTTGAAAATTTGAAAATCAGTATGATTAATACGGCTTTAAATGGTATTTTTGAACTTGCTTATTTTAATGATGTGGATAATTTACTTAAAGAGTATCTAGCTAATTTAGAACAAATGAGAGAGCTTTATGCTTATAAATTTGAGCTTGGAAAAATCGAAGAACTTGATTTGCTTAATATAGAGCAAAATTTATTAAAGGCAAGGCAAGATTTATTACGCAATGAGCAAAATCGCAATTTACTTATAAAAAATTTACAAGATTTGATAGGAAAGCAAGAGGGCTTTGCGTATATTGATTATTTTAAAGCTTTAACTCTTTCTGATTTTAAGAATTTAAATCCTAATTTTAATATTCCTTTAGAAGCTCTTGTGTATCGTCCTGATGTGCGTTCTAAGCTCAATACCCTTAAATCCGCTTTTAAAGACTATACTTCGGTGCAAAAATCAATCTTTCCAAGCATTTCTTTAGGCGGGGCTTTAAATGGCAGCGATAAGCAATTTGATGATAGTTTTAAATTTGAAGTTTTGAGTGGCAATATAAAAATTTCCTTACCTTTCTTAGACTATGGCAGAGTAAAGCAAAATATCAAAATTTCGCAGTTTGATTATGAGAGTGCGCTTGTTAATTACGAGCAGAGTTTACAAAGTGCTATGAATGAATTTGCCTTAAATTATAAAGACTATCAAAGCAATACTATGCTACTTCAAATTTTAAAAGATACTAGCTTTAAGCAAGAGTTGATCACTCAAGCTTATTGGGAAAAATATAATTTGGGTAAAAGTGAATTAAAAGATTATTTAGATGCTTCTAATACTTTAAATTCCGCTAAGCAAAGTTTGCTAGGAGCTAGGTTTAATCTTCTTAAAACCATCAATTCTTATTATCAAATCACAGCTTTAAACTATGATGAAAGAAATTTGGAAATGCCTTAATTTGTATCGCTTTATCTGCTAAAATATCAAGTAGATAAGGCTTTTTTAATTATATCGATAAAATTAAAAATCAATAATGCACATATTTTTTTAAATCATCAAGCAATTTTTTAGCCATTAATTCATAGCCTTTAATGGTTAAATGTACATCTTGCAAAGAGAGTTTTTGCTCTATCCATTTATTTTTTCCACCGCTATCTTGCATGAATTGGTGCATATCAAAAAGAAGGGTTTTTTCTTCTTTGGCTACCTCATAAAGTGCTTGCCTTATAGCAAAAAAATCAGGAGCTAGGGTGTATTTTTTACCTTGTTTTTTTACCACAGTAGGAGGAGAAACAAGCATGATAAGGGCGTTTTTATTGTAAGTTTTGAGTGTGTGAATCCAATCTTTTAAATTCTTTTTAAATTTGTTTTTTTCAAAACCTTTAAAAAGTGCGTCATTAGAACCATAAGCAAGTAAGATTAAATCATTAGATAGGAGTTTTAATTCTTGCTCGCTTACTTTTTTATTCCACGACATCCAAAGATCGCTTTTTGCCCCATTGATCGCTATGGTATCTAAATAAGCATTATCCTCTTTGCTGGTGATAAAATATCCTCCTAATTGAGCGTTTTTTTGTAAGGCAGAAATTTGCAAAGGAAAAACAAGTTCGTATTCTTTATATGACCATTTATTGGCTACTGATCTTAGCTCATAGCTTTTGTTTTGAGCGTCTTTAATGCTAAAGGCATTGGTGTTATTTGGAGCTTTAAAGACAAAACCTACTTTAAAATTTTTCTTGTCTAAATTAGTATCAAGGGTGATTTTTGCACCCTTTTCTTTAGCCTTAGCTATTATCCCACCTAAAGGAAAATCAATACCTGCGGTGTCTGTATTTCTTGAATTTAAAATTTCATAATCTTTATAAGAATAATCAAGATTTAAATTTTGTTGATATTTGGGTTGCAAAGGGTAGGCAAAGCCTATGGAATTTGATTTTATCAAATATCCTCTAATAACACGCGGAAAAAAATCTGCTGCCGTGTGAGAATCTCCATAAATTCTAATACCTACGTTTTTATGCTCTTTAAGTTTTTGCTCCAAAAGCTTTAAGTCTTTTTTGGAAGCATAATTGCTTAAAGCACTTTTGTTTTTGGTTTGGCTTAGAATTTCATCTATGGTATGGTTTGTGTTATTTGCGTATAAATTGATTGAAAATATAAGAATTAATAATATAGCTTTAAATTGCTTAATTTGCATTTTCTTCCTTGATTGTTATATGTTGAAGCAAGAGTTTTGACATCTCTTTTGCTCCGTTTGAGGTAAAATGAATTCCATCGTCTGTTCTCATTTTTATACTTTTGTTGTTTTCATTTTTAATATAGGTTGAAAATTCATCATTAGCGCTAAAAAATAGTTTTGTATTGATAAAAATTTGTTTATTTTTGAGAATTTCTTCGCTATAAATTTTGTTTAGAATTTGTATTTTTTCATTGAGTTCATTTTTTTTAACAGGAGGAATTTCAAACCAAAGAATTTTTGCATGATGTTGTTTAGCTATATTGATGATTTCATTTACTCTATAGGTGTAGATGTCAATCCAGCTATCTGAACCAAAGCGGTGATAAACTCCACCTTTTTTGATATCCCAAGGATCATTTGCCCCTAGTAAGACAACTAGATATTTAATGTTGGGATTTTTTGCAAAAGCTTCTTTGGTTGCTTTTGCCCAATCAAAATAAGATTTGTAAGAAAGTCCTGTATTTTGCTTGCTAAGATCATTAGCTTTTAAACCTAGATCAATTAAATCACGATTGAGTGCAATTGCAACGCCTTGCATTAAAGAATCGCCTATAAATAAAAATTCATCACCTTTATGAACTTCTAATTTGGTATTGTCAATAAAACTGACATTTTCGTCTTCTGTTTGCTGTATATCTTCAATAGTGGTGTTTTTATCGATAAAATCATTACTTGCATTAAGTTCATCCATATCTTCTTGAACCATGATATTTTCTTCTATATTTTGAGGTAGAGGCTCATTACTTAGTATTGCACGGATTTGTTCTAGTTTATTTTTAAAACCATTGGCCTCTTGTAAAATATCGTTTTTAGGATAAAATGCAAAGTGATATTTTTGCTCGATATAAGAAAAAATGCTTTGATTCATCACAAGGCAAACAAGTATAAACACTATAATTAAAATAAAGAAAAATCTAATAATTTTCATTTAAAAACTCGAATAAATAAAATCAGGAATGCCATTTGGCATAAAAGCAAACACTAAAAGCAAAATAAAAGTGATTACAAACGGCTTGAGTAAAAACGGCGTAAGATTTAAAATCCTTACGCAATATTCTCTAAAATTAACAAATAAAGGATAAATCATAAAAAGCACAGCAAAGCTTACAAGCATATAAATATCGTTATAGCTAGGAATTTGGAAGAAATTATTATAACAAGCTTTGAAGTATTCTAAGGCATCTTCTAAATTTTTATTATAATAAAAGAAAATCCAAGTAAAACATACAAATTGAAAGGTTAAAAATCTTCCTAAAGCTGGAATTTTTTGAAGGCTGAATTTGCTTAAAGCAAGTAAATGGATAAATACAATACCCAAGCCATGCAATAAACCCCAAACCCCAAAAGCCAAAGTACTTCCATGCCATAAGCCCGAAAGAATAAAAGCGATGAGTATATTAGCTACAGTGCGAGGCATTCCTTTTCTGTTGCCTCCTAAAGGAATATAGATATAATCTCTTATGAAAGTTGAAAGGCTGATGTGCCATCTAGCCCAAAATTCTTTAAGATTTTTAGCTAGATAAGGCATATTAAAATTCGGTGGCAAGGTAAAACCTAACATTAAAGCAAAAGCACAAACTAGATCTACATATCCACTAAAATCGCAATATATTTGCACCGCATAAGCGTAAATTGCACTTAGAAGTTGTATAAAATTATAAGATTGTGGAAAATCTAAAATATTTTTGGCATAAATTCCTAAGTAATTAGCAATAAGAACTTTTTTCACTATACCAAAAATAAGCAAAATGATGATCAAATTTGCATGTTTAAATTCGCGTTTTTGATAAGCTTGTTCGAAAAAAAACGCACTACGCATAATCGGCCCTGCAAGTAGGGTAGGGAAAAATGATAAAAAGGTTGCTAAATTTAAAAAGCTTTCTAAATGATGTTTTTTGTATACATCTACAAGGTAAGTAATAGAAGCAAAGGTGTAAAAACTAATGCCTATAGGCAAGATAAGTTCGATATTTAAAAAATCAAGCCCCAAAAAGCTTAGCACTTGATCAAGACTTCCTTTGATATTTGGAAAATATTTGAAAAAACATAAATTTAATATTATAAAAGTTATACAAGTAGCAAAAATATATCGTTTTCGACGCACAAAGATAAGCAAGGCAAAAAAATGTATAAAAAAAGTGTAAATAAATAAAATTAAAGCAAAATAAGGATTAATCAGTATATAAATAAGATATGAAAAAGCCAAGATTAAAATATTTTGTATTTTATAATTATCTTTAAATGCCCAATATATGGCAAAAAATACAATCATTAAAATACTAAATTCTAAAGAAAAATAAGTCATACGCTACCTAAGATGAAATTATAATTTTGCCTTTTTCAAGGCAAAAATATTATTTTTTAGACAAAGCTAAATTTTTGATATATTGATCAGCTAGATATAAGCCGTTTCCATTGTCACTGATGAGTTTGATTTTATCTACTATACCACGGAAAAGTGCTTCTTCTTCGTGCTGTTCGCTTACATACCATTGAAGAAAATTAAAAGTAGAATAATCTTTATTGCCTAGCATGTGCTCTACAAGATCGTTGATTGATTTTGTAATGCTTTGTTCATGCTCGTAAGTTTTTTCAAAAACATCAAGTAAAGATTTGAAATTTTGTTCAGGTTGCTTCACTTCTTTAAGCTCTACATGTGAATCTGTTTCATTAAGATAAGTTATAAGTTTTCTTGCGTGTTCGCTTTCTTCGCTTGCGTGTTGAAAAAGAAAGAGCCCAGCTCCATCAAGACTATTTTCATAGCACCAAGAACTCATACTTAGATATAAATTAGCTGCATACATTTCTTTGTTGATTTGCTCGTTTAATAAATCAACTACTTTTTTTGAAAGCATTCTATCTCCTTATTTTTATTTTTAGAATGTTTTTAAAATGATATATTGATTTTTTTAAAACAAGCTAAATTTTTAAAGGATTGAAGTTAAAATATATAAAATAAAAATAAAATGTTTCTAAATGAAATTAAGCTTTATATTTTATTACGAGTATAGATTTTATTTTAAGGCTGAAAATCTGCAAAGATTTTTAGGTGGGCGTGCCTTTAGAGGTTTCAAAAGGACTAAGTCCTTTGTCGCAAGACGGAATTTATTTCCGTCGCGAAGTAAAAAATGTTTCCAAAATGTTTCCAACTTTTTCTAAACTTCCGTTACTTTTTTAAAAGTAAGGAGAAAAAATGAAAAAAATTCTAGCTTTAAGTGTTGCAAGTTTTGCTTTAGCGGGTGCTTTAAATGCGGCTGATTTAAAAATCGCAGGTTCATCAACCGTGTATCCATTTACTTCTTTTGTAGCTGAAGAGTATGCAGCGATTCACAATACAAAAACTCCTATTGTAGAGAGTTTAGGAACAGGGGGTGGATTTAAAGTATTTTGCGAGGGCATAACTGACATTTCTAATGCTTCAAGAGCGATGAAATTTAGCGAATTTGAAACTTGCAAAAAAGCGGGAGTTACTGATATAGTAGGGATTATGGTAGGTTATGATGGTATAGTTTTAGCGCAAAATAAAGCCAACGCACCTTTAAATATCACTAAAAAAGAACTTTTCTTAGCATTAGCAAAAGAAATTCCACAAAATGGAAAACTTATACCAAATCCTTATACAAACTGGAATCAAATCAATAAAAATTTACCAAATCGTAAAATTAGTGTTTATGGTCCTCCATCAAGCTCAGGCACAAGAGATACTGTAGAAGAACTTGTAATGAGTGATATTTCTAAAAAAATTCCTGAATACAAAGGCGAGTATAAAACCATACGCCAAGATGGAGCTTATATTCCAAGTGGTGAAAATGATAATCTAATCGTTTCAAAACTTACTATCGATAAAGATGCTTTTGGGCTTTTTGGTTATGGATTTTTAGTAAGCAATGTGGATAAAATCAATGCAGCAGATATTGATGGTGTAAAAGCAGATGAAAAAAATATTGCTGATGGAAAATACGATCTTGCAAGAAGTTTATTTATCTATATCAATGCAAAGAAAAATCCTAAAGAAGCCTTTGAATTTGCAAAAATTTATATGAGTGATGATTTGGCAAAAAGTGGTGGAGAGCTTGAAAAAATAGGACTTGTTCCTTTAAGTGATGATAAATTAAAAGCTTCTCAAAAACACGTAGAAGATAGAAAAATTTTAAATGATGAGCTTGTAAAAGCTGGAAAAGTTTTTTAAGGAAAAACTTTGTTAAAAGAAAAAATAATCAAATTTGCACTTTTTTTATGTGCTTTTGTAAGCGTGATAGTAAGTTTTGCTATCATGCTTACAATTTTAATTGAAGCTTTAAAATTCTTTCAAAAAGAAAGCGTTGTTACCTTTTTATTCTCAAGTCAGTGGGCAGCTGATGCAGCTTTTATGAATGCAGATGGCACGAGTAAACAAGGTGTTTTTGGGGCGCTATCGCTTTTTTGGGGAACTTTTTATATTTCATTGATTGCTATGCTAACGGCTTTACCTTTAGGGGTTATGTGTGCTATATATTTAGGTGTTTTTGCTGGCAAAAAATCTAAAAATTACTTAAAACCTATTTTAGAAATCATTGCAGGGATTCCTACTGTTGTTTTTGGATTTTTTGCGGCTATAGTTGTAGCGCCTTTTATAGTGTGGTTTTTTTCTTTATTTGGCATACAAGCAAGCTTTCAAAGTGCTTTAGGTGCAGGTTTTATCATGGGGATCATGATAGTACCTATAGTGGCTTCTTTATCTCAAGATTGCATTGAAGCAGTAAGCGAGAAAAGGATTAATGGCGCTTATGCTTTAGGTATGACAAAAAAAGAAGTGGTTTTTGCCGTGATTTTACCTGAGGCTATTCCTGGTATAGTTGCAGCTTGTCTTTTAGGACTTTCAAGAGCCTTAGGCGAAACTATGATAGTGGTGATGGCAGCTTCTTTGCGTCCAAATTTAACTTTAAATTTTTTAGAAGATATGACAACGGTAACGGTAAAAATCGTAGAAGCTTTAAGTGGAGATCAAGCTTTTGATAGTTCTTTGGCTTTAAGTGCTTTTTCTTTAGGTTTGGTGCTTTTTGTCATCACTTTAATCATCAATATGTTTAGCGTTTATCTTATCAATCGCTTTCACAAAAGGAAAAATTTATGAAAAAACTTTTTAAAAAAAGACAAAAAGCTTCAAAGTCTTTTAAAAGACTTTGTAAAATGGGGCTTTATATTAATTTAATTTTTCTTTGTATCTTTTTAGGAAGTGTGGCTTATCTTGGATTTCCTGCTTTTAAGCAAACCTATATTTTTGTAGAGGCTAATAGAAATTCTCCTGCTTATGATCTTTTATCTCGCGCAGAACAAAGAAAAATAAGAACAGGACAAATCACTGAAAAATCTTGGCTTTTGGCAAATTCAGAAGTAGATCAATATATGAAGCAAAAATATAATCGCCTTAGTGAAAAACAAAGAACTTTAGTCGATGATCTTGTGCAAAAAGGCGAGATAGAGCTTAAATTTAATAGCAATTTCTTTTTAAATGGAGACTCAAAATCTCCTGAAAATTCAGGAATTTTATCTTCAGTTGTAGGGACTTTGCTTGTTATGCTTGTTTGTATGGTTGTGAGTGTTCCTATAGGCGTTGCAGCGGCAATTTACTTAGAAGAATTTGCACCACAAAATATCCTTACGCATTTTATAGAAGTGTGTATTAACAACCTTGCAAGTATTCCTAGTATCTTGTTTGGACTTTTAGGACTTGGAGTGTTTATCAACCTTTTTGGAATGCCTCGTTCAAGTGCTTTAGTGGGTGGGCTTACTTTGGCGATCATGAGTTTGCCTATTATCATTGTTTCAACCAAAGCGGCCTTAAAAAGTGTGGATATCAATATGAAAAATGCTGCTTATGCCTTAGGTATGACAAAGGTTCAAATGGTAAAAGGCATTATGCTACCTTTAGCTATGCCTATGATTTTAACAGGTTCTATTTTGACTTTAGCAGGGGCTATAGGCGAGACTGCACCTTTGATGATTATCGGTATGATAGCATTTATCCCTGATGTAGCTAGTTCGATTTTTGATCCAACTAGCGTTTTACCTGCTCAAATTTACTCATGGTCAGCTATGCCAGAGCGTGCATTTTTAGAAAGAACAGCAGCGGGTATTATTGTGCTTTTAGGACTTTTAGTTATGTTAAATCTTAGTGCAATATTATTAAGAAAATATTTTCAAGGAAAATTAAAGTGATAGCAAAAACAACAAATTTAAATTTATTTTATGGAAAAAAACAAGCTTTATTTGATATCAATATGCAAATAGAGCAAAATAAAATTACTGCACTCATCGGTGCTTCAGGATGTGGAAAATCTACCTTTTTGCGCTGTTTTAACAGAATGAATGATAAAATCGCAAAAATCGATGGTTTGGTAGAAATTGAAGGAAAAGATGTAAAAAATCAAGATGTAGTAGCTTTGCGTAAAAATGTAGGCATGGTTTTTCAACAACCTAATGTTTTTGTAAAAAGCATTTATGAAAACATCTCTTATGCACCAAAACTTCATGGTATGATTAAAAACAAAGATGAAGAAGAAGCTTTGGTGGTGGATTGTTTACAAAAAGTAGGGCTTTTTGAAGAGGTTAAAGATAAATTAAAGCAAAATGCTCTAGCTCTTTCAGGTGGACAACAACAACGCCTTTGTATCGCAAGAGCTTTAGCAATAAAACCTAAGCTCTTGCTTTTAGATGAGCCAACTTCCGCACTTGATCCTATTAGCTCAGGTGTTATAGAAGAGCTTTTAAAAGAATTAAGTCATAATCTTTCCATGATTATGGTTACGCATAATATGCAACAAGGCAAACGCGTAGCTGATTATACAGCATTTTTTCATCTAGGCGAGCTTATAGAATTGGGTGAAAGTAAAGAATTTTTTGAAAATCCAAAACAAGAAAAAACCAAGGCTTACTTAAGCGGTGCTTTTGGATAAGATTTATTTTTTGGAAATTTGATGATATAATTAATTAAAAATTTCCAAAAAAAAGGTTTAATATGATTATAAACCAAATTTATTCTATAGATTCTTGTGATGATGTAGAATTAAATATCAAAAGGGGAAGTAAATTAGAATTTAGATTGACTTATGATGATAGTAAAGAAATAGAAGCTATTGTTTGTATTATTCCAGGCGGTGCTGAAGATATGAATAACTATATTTATGTCGATGATTACTTGGCTAGAAATTATAATGTTGCTATTATTAATATTAACTATCATTGCATAGGAAATAGACCTCATTTGGGTTCTAGTTTTTATTTAGATGATATAGATAAAATTATTTTGGATACTAGCTTAAAAACTATCAATTTAAACCATATAAATGTTTTTGATATAAATTCTTATGAAAATCTAAATAATGCTTTTATAAGAATAGATCAAGAAATTCAAAAATTAAAATTAAATCAAAAACTAAATCAAAACTATAAATTAAGAACGCATGTAAGCTTTTTACCATCTAAAAATGAATATCAAAATTTTGGCATAATGCAAGCTATGGATATTTTAAATGCTATTTTTTATATAAAAGAAAATTCTCCATTTAAACTAATGGGGGGGGGTATTAGAACGATTTTGTTTGGAAATTCATATGGCGGATATTTAGCAAATTTATGTGCAAAAATAGCTCCTTGGAGTATTGATTTTATATTAGATAATTCTTCTTTTGTTAATTTGTTTGGAAATATTTTTAGACTTATAGGTTTTGGAAAAGAAATCGATTTTACTAGATATCATGGAACATATGATGATACTTTATTTAAAAATATATTTTTATATTTAAGTGATAAAACTTATTGGAATAATAATAAATTTTCAAAAAAATATTTTTCAAATGCTAGAAAAATCATAAGAGAACCATTAAACAAAGAACATCTAATAATACAAAGCTTATACCCAAATCCAAAATATATTTTATATCATAGTATTTTTGATGAAAGATCTCCTTTTGAAAATAAGGAAAATTTTGTACATATTTTAAAAGAATTAAATTTTAAAGTAGAATTTTTCGCTGTTTCACAAGTTGATAATAAGTTTATTAAAAATTTAAATCATGGAATGGGATTGAGTACAAAATTATTTTTTAAAAAACATTTATTGCAAATATTAAAAGAACCTTTGCAAGATAAAATTTGCAAGAAGGAAGTCTCATATAAATGTGATGAGCTAGTGTATACTTTCAAAGAAGAAAATCATCAAATTATTTTAAATATAACAAATTGAGTATATTAAATATTTATATTTAAAAAAGTAATTTTTAAGTAGAATTGTTTTTTAAAAGAAATATTTAAAAAAAGAGATAAGATAATATCATGGCAAAAAAACAACTCTCTTTAACAAGACTCAGTTTTCCTATATTTTGGGATTTGCTTTCTAAGTATTTAACCGTGATTATCAATACCGCTATGGTGTCGCATTATTCTAATTTTCTTGTTGGTGCTATGGGCGCTGGAAATCAAATTTTAGATCTTTTTATCACTATTTTTTCATTTTTAAGTGTGGGTTGTAGTGTGGTGATCGCACAAGCAATTGGTGCAAAAGATCATGTTTTAGCAAGAAAAGTGATTCATCAAAGTTTGTTCTTAAATGCACTTTTAGGCTTTGTATGCGGTGTGCTTATTTTATGGCATGGGGAGTATTTGCTTTATCTTTTAAAAATTCCACAAGAATTGCTCAAAGATAGCGCAATTTACTTACATATGCTTGCAATTTGTTTGTTTTTTGATGCCATAGGTATTGTTTTAGCTGCTATTGTAAGGGTTTATAATATGGCTTATTGGGTCATGTTTATAGGTTTTTTGATGGATATAGTGGTGATTTGTGGAAATTATTATGTTTTGCATTATACAAAGTCAGAACTTTTTGGAATAGGGCTTAGTAATATTTTTGCTCGCATTGTTGCTATAGTGGCTTTACTTGTGATACTTTTTTACAAGCTTAAAATTCATCTTAAAATCAAAGAAATGATAAAACTTGAAAAAGAGGTATTAAAAAAGGTTTTAAATATAGGTGGATTTTCAGCAGGGGAAAATCTTTTGTGGATAGTCCAATACACTATAGCTTTTGCTTTTGTAGCAAGTTTAGGCGAGGCGAGTTTGAGTGTGCAAACGATTTATTTTCAAATTTCAATGCTTATCATGCTTATAGGACAAGCTACGAGTATAGCTAATGAAATTATAGTAGGTAAATTAATCGGTGCTAGATATGAAAATATAGCTTATAAACATGCTTGGCGTGCTTTATATTTTAGTGTAATAGCGAGTGCTTTAGTGGCACTTTTGAACTATCTTTTTCAAGATTTTACTATGCAAATTTTAGGGCTTAAAGAAGAGTTAAAAAATTTAATGATACCTTTATTTGCTCTTTCAATCTTTCTTGAAATTTCACGAACTTTTAATATAGTCATGGTGAATTCCTTGCGCGCAAGTGGCGATGCTAAGTTTCCATTTTTTAGCGGACTTGTTTTTATGATGGGGGTATCTTTGCCTGTGGGTTATGTGCTTTGTTTTCATTTTAATCTTGGAATTTTAGGGGTTTGGATAGGATTTTGTGCAGATGAGTTTTTGCGTGGAATGGTAAATTCATACAGATGGAAAAGTAAAAAATGGCAAGGCAAAGCTCTAGTTTAAAATCATTTATTTATAAAGATGAGTGCTATTTTTATTCTAAAAAACGCATAAAAACTTTAAGATTAAGGCTCAATGAAAGGGGTGAATTTGTTCTTAGTATTCCTTATTTTTGCACCTTTAAAAGTGTTTATGAGTTTTTAGATAAATCAAGTTCTTGGATGAATGAGGCAAAAAAAAGATTTGAAAAAAAAGCCTTAAAAGATGATGAGTTAATTTTTTTAGCTAAAAAATATAAAATTATTTTTGATGAAAATGTCAAAAAAACTTATTTTGATAAAGATAAAATTCTTTGTCAAAATAAAGCAAAATTAGATTTATTTTTAAGACAAAATGCTAAAAAGATTTTTACTTTTTATCTTAAAAAATGGAGTAAAAAAACAGGTTTATTTTATACGCATTTAAGCATTAAAAATATGAAAACGCGTTGGGGTTCTTGCAATCATAATAAAGCTTATATTAATTTAAATTTAAAACTCATTCAAAAGAGTTTAAAGGCTATTGAATATGTGGTTTTGCATGAAATTAGCCATTTAAAATTTCCCAATCATAGCAAAGAATTTTATACTTTTATAGAGCATTTTATGAGTGATTTTAGGCAAAGAGAGAAAGAATTTTTAAGTTAAAAATGTTATATTTATAGTTTATTTTTCAAAAAAGGCATAATATGACTTTGGATTTTGATTTTATTTATAATGCAGATAATGATATTTTTGAATATTTATTGCGTTTTTATGCGAAAAATTACAATTATATCCTTAGCAAAGAAGAAAATACCTATCATTTTTCTATCGATGCAGATGAAGAAAATTTAAAGACTTTTTGTGATTCTTTGAATTTCATGAGTCATAGCGTTTTTTTGAAAAAATTTGATGTAAAAGCGGGGCAGGGTTTTAACCCTTGTATACCAGAAGATAAAGAATTTTCAAGATTTTCTTATATTACTCATTTAAATTCTAATGCTTATCAAGAAAAAAAACTTTTAAACAAAAACGAATGGGACGTGTTTTGTGAGTGTGAATTTTCAAGCAATTTATCAGAATTTGAAAAAATCAATGAAGAAAATTTCAATACTTTTTTAAATCTTGCCTTTGATTTGTTAAGTCAAGAAAAAAAGATTTATTTGAAAGATAAAAATGGCATTTATGAATTTTCTTTGTTTAAGAACGAATTTATAGGAGATTTTTTACTTCCTTGTGATATTAAAGCTATAAATTCAGTTTTTGTTTGTTCAAATGAAAATTTAAAACTTCTTGCAAGTTTAGAAAAACCTTTGATGAAACTAAGGCTTAATGCCATATTTAGAAAAAATCACAATCTTGATTTTAGTGATTTTAAAATTAGACTTGCTAGGGATTTATTTTGTTTTGCTTTAGGTTTAAAACTTTTTGAAAATGAATATAAATTTTTAAGCGTAAAAAAGATAGAAGAATATCAAAAAGATTTTTATATCAGTGCTTTAGATGAGCAAGTGGTGGTTTTGGAAGGCTTTGAATTTATCAATGCTAAGGCAAGAGAGCTTATTTTTTCTAAAGAAGATAAAAATATGGCAAGAATTTCTTATCTTGTAAGCCGTTATAAAGAAAATGCTTTTATTTTAGGGCTAAGTAAAGATGATGAAGATATTTTGCTTATCAACAAAGAGCTTAATTTACTTAAACTTTCCTTGCCAAAACACAGCAAAGAGCTTTATGAAGAGATTAAAAAAGATGAAATTGGTGCAAGGCTTTTAGAAAATTTTAGCAAGGAATTTCCTCTTTTAGATGAAAGTTTTGAACTTCAAAATAATTTTTATTCTTTGCTTGGGTTAGTAGGTAGAGTGTTAAATTTAGGTAAAAATTTACAAGAGAGTGTTAGCGAGCTTTTAAAAATCGCTGATGAGTCAAAAATGCCTCGTGGAGTAAAGATTGATTATCGTTTGAAAGAAGATAAAAGTTTTGATTATACTAGGACCTTAAGATCTGCTATGAGTTTTATGTTAGCAGGTGTAGATAGTGCTAATATCGCTTATGGAGCGGTTGAGAGTTTGGCTTATTTCTTACGTGATACTTATGATGAATTAAGAGAGAAAAAGCAAAGTGATTTAGTGCTTATAAGTGGATCTTTGTTTGAACATAAATCTTTGCTTAAAAATACTTTAAAACATCTTAAAAATTGTCAGTTAAGCGATGTGCCACTTAGGATATAAGATCAAAATTTCAGGCTTAGTTCAAGGGGTGGGTTTTCGCCCTTTAGTTTATGAACTAGCTTTGAAATCAAAGCTTTTTGGAGAGGTAAGAAATGATGGTTTTGGGGTAGAAATTATCCTTGCTTGTACCAAAGAAGAATGCGAGAATTTTATCTATAAGCTCAAAGAGAAGCTCCCACCTTTAGCAAGGATAGATAGTATTGATATCACAGAGCAAACGACTACAAATTATACCCATTTTAGCATAGGTACTTCTTTGCAAAATGCAAAAACTACTCCAATGCTTAGTGATTTTGCACTTTGTAAAGAGTGTAAAAAAGAATTTTTTGATGAAAAAAATCCGCGTTTTTTATATCCTTTTATCACTTGTACGCATTGTGGGCCAAGATTTAGCATCATTAAAAATCTCCCTTATGATAGGTGCAATACCACAATGGAAGCATTGAAAATGTGTGAGTTTTGCAAAAGTGAGTATGAAGATCCTAAAAATAGGCGTTTTCATGCCCAGCCTATAAGTTGCCCTCAGTGTAAAATCGATGTTTTTTTAAAAAATAAAAAGGGTGAAATTCTAGCTCAAGATGATGAAGCTTTTAAGACCTGTGCTAAGCTTTTAAAGCAAGGAAAAATTTTAGCTATCAAAGGCATGGGGGGATTTCATTTGATGTGCGATGCCTTTAATCTTGAAGCTATAAAGGAGCTAAGACTTAGAAAAAACCGCCCCAAAAAACCCTTTGCCTTAATGTGTAGAGATATGAGCGATGCTAAAGAGCTTTGTTTTGTGGATGAAGAGGAAGAACTGCTTGGTTCTATTTTAGCTCCTATCGTGATTTTAAAAGCTAAAAAAGCCTTTTCTTTAATCGCTCCTGATGTGGATAAACTCGGCATTATGTTAGCCTATACTCCACTGCATCTTTTACTTTTTAGATATTTTGATGGGGTTTTAGTAGCAACAAGTGCAAATTTAAGTGGTGAAAGTATTATTAAAGATGAGGATAATTTGCTTAAAAAGCTTGGCAATGTTTTTGATTTTTATCTAGACTATGCAAGAGAAATTCACAATCCAAGCGATGATAGCATTGCTCAAGTTGTAAATGGAAAAACTATGTTTTTACGCACTTCAAGAGGTTTAAATCCGACTTATTTGGAAATTAAAAGCGATAAAAAAGGAGTTTTTTTAGCTTTGGGTTCGGAGTTAAAAAATGAATTTGTGATTTTTTATAAAAATAAACTTTTGATTTCTCCTTATATAGGAGATTTAAAAAGTGTTGATGTGCACGAGAGATTTTTTTCTTTGCTTGATTTTTTTAAACAAAGTTATGATTTGAGTTTTGATCAAATACTTTGCGATAAGCATCCTAATTTTAGCTATACAAAAGAATTTTACAATACTTATAAAATTCAGCACCATTACGCACATTTTTGTGCACTTTATTTTGAATACGAAAAAGAATTTAAAAAAGATGAAAAAGCTTTGGGTTTTATCTTTGATGGCACGGGTTATGGTGATGATGGAAAAATTTGGGGTGGCGAGATTTTTATAGGGAATTTAAAACAATACGAAAGAATCGCGCATTTTGAAAATTTTACCCTTATCAATAGCGATATAAAAAATATACAAAATTTAGCTTTGAGCTTGATTTGGCATTATGATTTAGAAGATGAGGCTAAGATATTTTTATCTAAAATTCCAAAAATAAAACTTGAAAATCTTAAAAAAATTCACACCCACTCTACACTTCAAACAAGTTCTTTAGGACGCATTATCGATGCTTTTGGGAGTATAGTTTTTAATATGGAAAAAATTTCTTACGAAGCACAAATCGGGCTGATGTGTGAAGCATTTTATGATGAAAATTTAGACTTTTCTTACGAGCTTTTTTCTAAGGATGGAGAAATCAACTTTAAAGAACTCATTGAGGGTGCTTTAAAGGATGAAAAAACTAAGGCAATTACAGGCATGTTTAATGCTTTAGCAAATTTTATCATAGATTTTAGCAAAGATTATGATTTAAAAGTGCTTTTAAGCGGAGGGGTTTTTCAAAACAAAACCTTACTTGAAATTTTAAAAGCTAAAAATTTTGATTTTTTTGTACCTTTGAAATACTCTTGCAATGATAGCTCCATAGCCCTAGGACAAATGGTGCATTTTTTAAAAAAAGACTGATAATATCTTTAAAACTCATTAAAATTTAATACTTTTAAAGATAAAATCAAAGAAAAACTTTCAAAAGGAACATAATATGTGTAAGGATTGTGGCTGTTCAATAAATTCGGCTCATACTCATGAGCATTCTCATCATCATGATCATCATCATGAAAATCCAAGCCTAAAAGAAAGCAAAACCATAGAAGTGATTTCTAAAATTTTAAGCAAAAATGATGAAGAAGCTAAGCACAATAGAGCGCATTTTAATGAAGCTAACACGCTTTGTATCAATTTAATGAGTTCTCCAGGTAGTGGAAAAACTACGCTTTTAGAAAGCACGATTAAGGCTTTGAAAAATGAACTTAAAATTGCTGTGATTGAAGGGGATTTAGAAACCAATAATGACGCTCTAAGGGTAAAAAATGCCGGAGCTTTGGCGTATCAAATCACTACAGGACAAAGCTGTCATTTGGACGCTTTTATGGTGCATGAGGCTTTGCATCATTTAGCCATTGATGATGTGGATTTGCTTTTTATAGAAAATGTTGGAAATTTGGTTTGTCCTGCAAGTTATGATTTAGGAGAGCATTTAAATGTGGTTTTGCTTTCTGTTACCGAAGGAAGCGATAAACCGCAAAAATATCCTGTGATGTTTAAAAAGGCTGATATAGTTTTAATCACAAAGGTAGATTTGGCCCATCATTTTGATTTCGATATTAAAGAGGCGACTAGGTTGATTAAAGAATTAAATCCTAGAGCAGATATTATCACCCTTGATGCAAAAAATGGCACCAATATGGAGCTTTGGTATAAGGTGCTTAAACTTAAAAAGGAGCTTTTTTAATGTGTTTGTCTATACCTTCTGAAATTTTAGAAATCGATGAGTTAAACAATGCTTTAGTACAAACTTTAGGCGTGAAAAGAAAAGTTAATTTGGATTTGATTGATGAACCTTTAAAACAAGGCGATTATGTATTAATCCATGTAGGCGTTGCTATGGAAAAAATCGACAAAGAAGCCGCTTTAGAAAGTATAAAAACCTATCAAGAAATAGTAGAGAAGATGAATAGTGGCGAGATCAAAAGCGATGAAGGGGATATGGGTTTAAATGAATTTCATCGATGAATTTAGAGATAAAGACAATATTTTAGCCTTAAAAAAGCTTATAGAACAAGAAATTAAAACACCGATTAATATCATGGAAATTTGTGGCGGGCATACGCATAGTATTATGAAATACGCTTTGCCTTCTATTTTGCCTAAAGAGATTAATTTCATCCATGGGCCAGGTTGTCCTGTTTGTGTGATGCCAAGAGTTCGCATTGATACTGCGATCAAACTTGCTTCTATGAAAGATACGATTTTTTGCACCTTAGGAGATCTTTTAAGGGTTCCAGGAAGCGAAATTTCTTTGCTTGATTTAAGAGCAAGGGGAGCGGATATAAGAGCACTTTACTCTCCGCTTGAGGTTTTGGATATCGCTAAGCAAAATTTAAACAAAACCATCATCTTTTTTGCCATAGGTTTTGAAACTACTACACCTATGAGTGCTTTACTTCTTGAAAAAGTGATAGAACAAAATTTAAAAAATGTCTTTTTTCATATCAACCATATCACGGTTCCAGCACCTGTAGAAGCGATCATGAATGATGAAAATGTAAAGATCAATGCCTTTTTAGGGCCTTCTCATGTGAGCGTGATCACAGGTTATGGGATTTATAAACCCTTAGCGGCTAAGTTTAAAACCCCTATAGCAGTGAGTGGTTTTGAGCCTGTGGATATCATGGAAAGCGTTTTAAATATAGTAAGACAAATCAACAAAGGTAGTTTTGAAGTCTTTAATCAATATAAAAGAGCCGTAAGTAAAGAAGGTAATGTTAAAGCACAAAATTTAGTAAAAAAATACTTTAGGGTGTGTGATTTTGAATTTCGTGGCTTAGGACTTATTAAAGATGGAGGCTTGGAACTAAAAGAAGAATTTAGCGCCTATGATGCGAGTAAAAAATTTGATTGTGCGGTGCAAAGTAAAAATGAAAGTAAGGCCTGTATTTGTGGGCAAATTTTAAGAGGCTTGGCAAAGCCTTATGATTGCAAGGTTTTTGGTAAAGCCTGTACCCCAAAAAGCCCTATAGGAAGCTGTATGGTTTCAGGTGAGGGTGCTTGTGCAGCGTATTATAAATACTCAAAGGTGAATGTATGAAAAATATTTCCTTAGCCCACGGAGGTGGTGGAGAAGAGATGAACGAGCTTTTAACTAAGCTTTTTAAGATCTTTGATAATGAAATTTTAAACGCAAATAATGATGCAGCGATTTTAGGAAATTTGGCTTTAAGCACGGATTCTTTTGTTTTAAGTCCGATTTTTTTAGATGAAGAGGTCAATATAGGTAAACTTTGTGTTTGTGGTTCTATTAACGATGTTTTGATGGTGGGTGCTAAGCCAAAATATCTAAGTTTAGGGCTTATCTTAGAAGAAGGTTTTGAGCTAGAAAAATTAGAACGCATTTTAAAAAGCATTAAAGAAGAATGTGAAAAATGCGGAGTTATGTTAGTTTGTGGCGATACTAAAGTCGTTCCTAAGGGTAAGGCAGATGAAATTTATATCAACACTACAGCCTTAGGTGAAATTATTTCTAAAAAAGAAAGTAAAAATATCAAAGCAGGGCTTAGCATACTTCTTTCAGGCGATATAGGAAGGCATGGAGCTAGTGTTTTAATCAAAAGAAATGAGTTAGAAGCTGATATTAAAAGTGATTGTAAGGCTTTGGATAAAGAGGTTTTAGAGCTTTTAGAAAAAGATATAAAGGTTGTGGCCATGAGAGATGCTACTCGCGGGGGGCTTAGTGCGGTTTTAAATGAGTGGGCAAAGCAAAGTGGAAATGATCTTTTGATCTTTGAAGAAAAAATCATCGTTCAAGATGAGGTTTTAGGACTTTGCGAGCTTTTTGGTTACGAAGCGTATGAGCTTGCAAATGAAGGCACTTTTATACTTTGTGTGGAAAAAGAAGATGAGTTAAAAGCCTTGGAAATTCTAAAAAAATACAATGTAAATGCGAGTATTATAGGAGAAGTTTTAGAAGAGAAAAAAGCACGCGTGATCTTACAAAACGCTTATGGAGCAAAACGCTTTTTAGAAAGTCCTAAAGGCGAACTTTTACCAAGAATTTGCTAATGCACGAATTAAGTATAGTAGAATCTTTAATCGAACTTTGCGAAGAAAATGCCTTAAACAATAAGGCTTGTAATGTGCAAGAAATTTATGTAAAAATCGGGCGTTTAAGCGGTATAGAAGTGGATCTTTTTAAGCGTTGTTTTGAAACTTTTAAAGAAAACTCAAATATTTGCAAAAATGCTAAACTTTTTATAGAGCTTGCTCCGCTTGAAATTTTATGCTTAAAATGCGATCAAACAAGTATTTTAGAAGAAAATGTTTTTAAGTGTCCTAAATGTCAAAGTATAGAATACAAAATCACACAAGGTGAGGATTTACACCTTATGCGACTTGTGATGGAGTGAGTCAAAAAATTGATTTTTTGCAAAACGATAATCTCTTAAATAAAGAATTTTAGGGAAATTTTACAAGAAATTTAAAGAGCAAAATAAGAAATGAGATTGTCAATAATCTAACTTTTTATAATCCTTGCAAGCTTTAGCAAAGTGGCGATTAGAAATTCTTTTTTAGCAAGTTTGGAATTGGTTTTAAGTTCGTATTCACTTTTAAGCAAAAGGTTAAAAATTTCTTTATAATGTTTGATTTTTAAGCTAAAAGCTTGTTCGTTTAAATTTTGTGCTACTTGAGGCGGAGGAGTATAACCTAAGAGTTCTTTAAAATCCACTTTCCCATAAATTTTAGCATAAAGAGCAATTTTAAAAAGACGGTAAAAGGCAGAACTTAAAGAGTTAATCAAAGCAATTTCATTAAAATTATCCAAAATCTTCTCAAGCTCATTTTTAAAATCGGCTCTTTTTAAAATCTTTTCAAAGAAGCTTTCAAAACTTCCTATGTTTAAGCTATAACAATATTGCTCTATGGTTTTTTCATCCACTCTTAAGCCGCTGAATTTATTAAGCTCGCTAGCAGCAAGATACAAATTCTCATCAAAGCTTGTAAAAAGGGTAAATAAAGCATTTTGAGTGATTTCTATATGGAGTTGTTTTGCTTTTATGCTTAAAAGCTTTATCCCTTCTCTTGCGTTATTGGCCTTGAAAAAACGCACAAAATTAGGAGAAAAGATTTTTTCTATATCGCTTTGTTTAGAGCTTTCATCGTAAAGTTCTAAAAGTAAGAAATTGTCTTTATTGTTTTTACAAAGCTCAACTAAAACTTTAAGTTCTTTTGTGGGAATTTTTTTAGAAGTTTTGATTTCTAAAAGCTTTTTTTCGCTAAAAAGCGAACCTCCGCTTAGAAAATCACTTGCACGAGTAAAGCTGTATTCTTCAAAAAATAATTTTAAAATTTCATCCGCTTGGTATTTTTCCTTGATAAAATCAGCATAAAGCTCACTTTGAAAATTATCAGCTCCATAAAGAAAGAAAAAATTATCAATTTGATTTTTGGAAAGTAAATTTTGAAGTTCTTTTCTATACATTACTTTCCTTTCTAAGTCTTTGGGTGATTTTTGCATAAATTTTTGCCATGATGATGTCAGCTTCTAAAATTTGCACTTCTACGCTTTCTAGTAAATTTACCCGCGTATCATAAAGGATGATATCAGCTCCTTTGATCTCATCATCAAGTTTTGCTATACAAATTCCATCATTTTGCACTACTAGGGCTTTAAATTTTTTGCCTATATTTTTAGCTGCCCATCTCGCAAATTTTCTATCCATAAAATCATAAGCGACTTTATCAGCCTCTCTTTCAAGCACGCTAAGGTTTTCGCAAGTGCTTTGTATATTTAAAAGTAGGTAATTAAAAAGTTTTTCATCTTTTTTTTGTTTAGCTTTTAAAAGTCTATGTAAGATAAGATCAGAATACCTGCGTATAGGACTTGTAAAATGTGAGTATTTGTCAAAACCTAAACCAAAATGCCCCCCGTTTTCGCTAGAATACTCTGCCTTTTTTTGAGCTTTAATGATGAGTTTATCCACTTCCGCTCTTAAGCCAAGCTCATCGGCTAAAGCTTGTATATCGCGTATAAGCTCAGGCAGGTTAGGTTTTAGTTTTACATCGATTCCAAGCTCTAAAAGTTCATTTAAAAGTCTATCTATCTTTTTCATATCTGCACTAGAGTGATTTCTAAAAACACCTACATCGATGAGTTTTGCTGCGGCTTTATTGGCTAAAAGCATACAATCTTCGATCAAATTATGCGAAGGCGTGTCTTTTTCAAAAACTGTGCTTTTTAGACTTAAGTTTTCATCTAGATTCATTCTTAATTCTTCGGTGCGAAATTCAAAGGCATTTTTAAGACGCATTTTGCGTAAATTTTTTGTGATTTCAAAAAGCTCATAAAGCCATGAAAGCTCTTTTAAATCAGGTTTTTGTATCAAAATTTCATCAACTTCATCATAATTAAAACGGCGTTTTGAGTTGATAATACCTTCAAAAAGTTCTTCTTTTATGACTTTATTTTCATGATCGAGTGTGATTTTAAAACAATACGCTAAGCGATCTAAATGAGGCTTTAAAGAACAGATATTTTCACTCAAAGGACGAGGTAGCATAGGTATAGCAATATGTGGAAAATAAATAGAAAATCCACGATTTCTTGCTTCTTTATCTATAGCGCTATAAGCATGAACATATTCGCTAACATCAGCAATAGCTACATAAATTTCTCGTTTTTGAGTGTCAAAATAAATCGCATCATCAAAATCTTTTGCATGTATAGGATCTATGGTGCAAAAAGGCAAGGCTCTTAAATCCATGCGATTTTCATACATGCTTGCATCAACGCTATCGCCGTTTGCTAGAGCTTCTTTGATGCAAGCGTCGCTAAATTCGTTATTTTTATTAAAAAGAGCTAAGGAGATTTTTTCATCTACGCTTTCATCATCGATATGTCCTAAAACTTCTATGATATTGTTATTTTCATTTTCTATTTTTAAAATTGTCCCTAAAGGTAGTGCTTTTAAGGATTTTTGAGAAGCTTTTAAGGTGGTGCTTAATCCTGTTTTGATATTCATTCCAAGAACTGCTTCGCCGTATCTTTTGGTGATAACAAGTGAGGTTTCATTAGCTCTTTTTAAAACCAAAACCACTTTAGCACTAGGGCGTTTTTTCTTTAAGGGGAGTAATTTAGCAGCAACGATATCTTTGTAATTTGCTCCTTTTAAATTTTTATTTTCTATAAGCAAATCTTTTTTAAAACTCTCATCAAAACACTGTAAAAATCCTGTGCCCTTGCTCGAAATATCAAGGGTTCCAAAAACATAGCCATTATTAAGATAGTATCTATTTTTGTGTTCTTTGATGATGTTATTAGCTAGAAGCTCTCTTAGAATTTGTTTAAATTCATTGCTAACTTCATGAGCACTTATGCCGTAATTAAGATTGTTTAAAAATTCTTTCACTGCTTTACTTTATGTAAATTTTCTTGAGAATTCTTGCATAAAGTTTATAAAAAAAATATGAAATTTAAAACTTTATTGTTATAATAAGATCTTTAATTTTGAATTTATTAAGGAGTAAAATAATGGCTGTTACAGTTTATTATGACAAAGACTGTGATTTAAGTTTGATTAAATCAAAAAAAGTGGCAATTATAGGCTTTGGATCTCAAGGACATGCCCATGCTATGAATTTAAGAGACAATGGGGTTAATGTTGTCATCGGGCTTCGTGAAGATGGGGCAAGTTTTTCTAAAGCAAAAAGTGCAGGTTTTGAAGTGATGAGCGTAAGCGAAGCTTCGAAAGTAGCAGATGTGATTATGATTTTAGCTCCGGATGAAATTCAAGCTGATATTTTCAATGCGGAAATAAAACCAAATTTAAGTGAAGGCAAGGCTATAGCTTTTGCACATGGTTTTAATATACATTATGGTCAAATCGTAGCTCCTAGAGGTATAGATGTAATCATGATAGCCCCAAAAGCACCTGGGCATACAGTAAGAAATGAATTTGCTATAGGTGGTGGAACTCCTTGTTTAATAGCGATTCATCAAGATGAGAGCAAAAATGCTAAAAATTTAGCTTTAAGCTATGCAAGTGCGATCGGGGGTGGACGTACAGGTATTATAGAAACAACCTTTAAAGCCGAAACAGAAACAGATCTTTTTGGTGAGCAAGCTGTGCTTTGTGGTGGGCTTAGTGCTTTGATCCAAGCAGGATTTGAAACTTTAGTTGAAGCAGGATATGAGCCTGAAATGGCTTATTTTGAGTGTTTACATGAGATAAAACTTATCGTAGATTTGATCTATCAAGGTGGAATTGCAGATATGCGTTATTCTATTTCAAACACTGCAGAATATGGCGATTATATCACAGGACCAAAAATTATCACTGAAGAAACTAAAAAAGCTATGAAGGGCGTTTTAAAAGATATACAAGATGGAAATTTTGCTAAAGATTTTATTTTAGAACGCCGTGCAGGTTTTGCAAGAATGCATGCAGAACGCAAAAATATGAACAATTCTTTAATCGAGCAAACAGGCCGCAATTTACGCGCAATGATGCCTTGGATTAGTGCTAAAAAATTAATCGATAAAGATAAGAACTAAAATTGTCAAAAAAACTGATTCAAATCAAGCGTTATTTAATCATCGCTATACTTTTTTTAATATGCGTGATTTTATTTTTGGGAATTTTGATTCAATATCAAGATTCTCAAAATGCATTAAAATTCGCTCAAAATTCTAGTAAAAATATAACAATAGAACCCAAGCAAGAAAATATATCCAATGAAAATCATTTGGGTATTTTTAAAGAAATTCCTTATAAAGACGAAAATGATAATTTTCAAGAAAACAATCAAAGCATTTTAGAAGAGCAAATAAAAGATTTAAATTTAAGTAGTATTATAGATGGAAATTTAAGCAAAATAGATGAAAATTTAAGCCTTGTAGTAGAACAAAATTTAAGCAAGGAAGAAAATCTTACAAAAGATATGAATTTAAGTAAAACAAAACAAGCCCGCCTTGCTATCATTATAGATGATATGGCGAACATAAGTCAAGTTAGGGCTTTACAGGCATTAAAACTCAAACTTATCCCTTCATTTTTTCCACCCGATAAAAATCATATCGATACCCCAAAACTTGCTCTAAAATTTGATTTTTATATGGTGCATTTGCCTTTAGCGGCGATGAATTATACTAAGCCTGAGCTTGATACCTTAAATCCAAGCGATAGTGAAAAGCGTATTTTTAAAAAAATACAACAAGTGAAAAAAGATTTTAAAGATTTAAAATTTATCAACAATCATACAGGAAGCTTATTTACAAGTGATGAAAAAGCAATGAAAAAACTTTATAAAGCCTTTGAAAAAGAAGAATTGATTTTTGTAGATTCTAAAACCATAGCAAGCTCTAAAGCGCCTAAAGTGGCTAAGGCTTTGGGGCAAATTTATATACAAAGAGATGTGTTTTTAGACAATCGCGATGATGTTGCTTATATCAAAAATCAACTCATAGAAGCGGTAAGGCTTGCTAAGCAAAAAGGCTTTGCGATAGCTATAGGACATCCTAGAAAAAATACTTTTAAAGCCTTAGAGCAAAGCAAAGATTTGCTTAAAAGTGTTGAGTTGGTGTATTTAAGTGAGATTTATGCAAAGTGAACTACCAAGCGCTTATCTAGAGCTTTTTAAAGAGTTGAAAAATCCTCCTAAAAAACTTTATTATAAAGGAAATTTAAAACTCTTAGAACAAAGAAAGATAGCCATTATAGGCTCTAGGCGTATGAGCACTTACACTAAAAATTGCGTTTTTGAGCTTTCAAATTTGCTTAAAAATTCAAAGATAAGTGTTGTAAGCGGAGGTGCTTTGGGTGTTGATATCAGTGCAAGTATGGCGGCTATGCCAAACACTATAGGGGTTTTTGCCAATGGTCTTGATGAAATTTATCCTAGAAGCAATGAAAAAATTATAAAACAAATTTATGAAAATGCTTTGGCTTTAAGCGAAAACGAATCCTACTATAAGCCTAAGCCTTATGATTTTTTACTTAGAAATAGGCTGATTGTCGCTTTGAGTGAAGCCGTTGTTGTTGCGCAAGCAGATTTGCAAAGCGGCTCCATGCAAAGTGCAAGACTTGCTTTGGAGCTTAATAAACCTTTATATGTTTTACCCCAACGCAAAAATGAAAGCGATGGGACAAATTTACTCTTACAAGAAAAAAATGCGAATTTGCTTTTAGATTTTAAAGAATTTGCAAGTTGTTTTGGGGTTATAGAAGAAGAAAAGGATGAATTTTTAGACTTTTGTAGACAGGGCGTAAGCGTGGATGAGGCAACTCAAATTTATAGAGAAAAAGTCTATGAGTACGAGCTTGAAGGAAAAATTTCCATAGAAGGTCTTTTTATAAGGGTTTTGGTATGAGAGCTTTGGCCTTAGATGTGGGTTTAAAGCGTATAGGCGTGGCGCTTTGTATAGATAAAATCGCCATTCCTTTAGAAGGTATAATCAGAAAAAACCGCAACCAAGCTGCAAATGAAGTTAAAAATTTACTTCAAATTCATGATATTTCTTTATTGATTGTAGGTATTCCTAAGGGAGGATCGAGCGAAGAAGAAATGACAAGGCGTATCAAGCATTTTGTATCTTTGCTTGAATTCGATAAAGAAATTCGCTTTGTAGATGAAAGCGGAACAAGTAAAGAAGCTTTAGGATATGGTGTGGCTAATACACGCAAAAAAGATGCCAAGCTAGACTCTTTAGCAGCTTTAATCATGATAAAGGATTATTTTGGAATATAATCTAGCCAGTATTTATAATGATAAAGAACTTGAAAATCTTAAAAATTCTTTTAAATTGCCCAAAAAAATATGCTGTTTTATAAATCGCCTAAAATGTGATAATTTAACACTTGAAAGAGAATTTCAAGATTTGAATTTAGAGTATAAAAAGCTTAATGAGTACTGCTATCTTTTTAAGGCTTGTGATAAAAGTATTTTAAGCTCTATGCAAGCTTTTAATGAATTTAAATTTTATATACAAAATTATGCTTCTTATTTGTGCGCTTTAAATTTGGATGTAAAGGCAGGGCAGAGTGTTTTAGATATGTGTGCAGCACCTGGTGGAAAAAGTATCAATCTTGCTAATTTTATGCAAAATGAAGGTTATCTAGCTTGCAATGAAGCAAGTAAAGATAGGTTTTTTACCTTGCAAAAGAATTTGAAAAATTATGGAGTAAAAGCTCGAGTTTTTATGAAAGATGGTAAAAATATAGGAAATTTATGCCCTTTAAAATTTGATAAAATTTTACTTGATGCACCTTGTTCTACTTTAGCAAAAATGGGTTTAGAATTAGAAAAAAGTTCTAAAGAGATTAAAAACATAGCTAAACTTCAAAAAAAACTTTTACATTCTGCACTCAAGGCTTTAAAAGTAGGCGGAGAGCTTGTTTATAGTACTTGCACTTTTACCAAAGAGGAAAATGAAGAAGTGATAGAAAATGCTTTAAAAAGTGATTTTGATATAGAGCTTTTGGATATAAATTTAGAAAATGCTTTGGCAAAAAATGGGCAAAGTAGCGAATTTGAAGCGATTTCTAAATGTAAACGCATTTTACCTTGTGAAGAATACGACGGATTTTTTATTGCTAAATTAAGGAAAAATTGATTTTAATTCTTTAAGGCTAAGTTCGCATAGAAGCTAAAATTTCATTATATATTAAAATTATTCACATCTTCAAGTAAATTCACAAAAAAACTTAAAAAACAATAAATGTTTTTTTGGAAAATTTAAAACTTAAAGTCCTATTTTTAGGGCTTTGAAAAGAAAATCACATCGTGAAAAGCCTGTGAATAAAAAATAAATTTTTTAAAACTTAAAAAGATAATTTCACTCGTAATTTCTAATTTTTTCTAGTTTAGGTGCTATAACAAAACGACAATAGCTTTGATTGGGATTGTGTATAAAATAATGCTGATGATAATCTTCTGCTTTGTAATATTTTTGAAGTTTATAAATTTGTGTGACAATCGGAAGTGAAAAATTAACTTGTTCTTTTTTTATAAAATCTTCTATGGTATTTTTATCGCTTTGGTTTTCATAAAAAATTGCCGAACGATATTGAATTCCTATATCAGCTCCTTGTTTGTCAAAGCTAGTTGGATCATGAATTTTAAAAAATAAGCTTAAGATTTGTTCTAAGGAAATTTTGGCTTCATTGTAAATGATTTTAACCACTTCTATATTGCCATCGCCATTGCAAACACTTTCATAGCTAGGATTGTCATTTCCACCTGTGTAGCCTACTTCAGTGTGTATAATGCCTTCAAAATTTTCAAAAGCAGCTTCTACACACCAAAAACATCCACCACCTAAAATGATATTTTTCATAAAGAATTTCCTTAAAGATTTAGCCTATAAAAGGCTAAATAAAGAATTTATTTGTAGTTTTTAATCGCTTTTTCTAAAATTTCAACAGCAGCTTTTTCATCTTTGAAATCTTGCACTTTTACCCATTTGTTAGGTTCTAAGATTTTATAAGTTTCAAAGAAATTTTTGATTTTATTTAGAGTTGCTTGTGGTAAATCAGTATAGGTTTTGATATTGTCATATCTTGCGTCGATTTTAGAATTTGGCACAGCAAGAAGTTTTTCATCCATTCCACTTTCATCTTCCATGATTAAAACACCGATTAAACGACATGGAATAACTGCGCCTGCTTGGATAGGGTATTCATTTAAGACTAAGATATCCACAGGATCGCCATCATCAGCTAAGGTATTTGCGATAAAACCATAATTTGCTGGATAAAACATCGCGCTAGCCATAACGCGATCCACCATGATCGCACCGCTATCTTTATCGATTTCGTATTTAATACTTGAGCCGTATGGAATTTCAATTACAGCATTGATTTTGTTTGGAATATCTCCGATTTTGATTTTGCTTAAGTCCATTTTTTATCCTTATATACTTTGAATTTTTTTAATCAACTCTTTCATATCAGCAACGATAGGTTCGATAGTGCGTTCTCCATCGATAATGAAATGAAGTTTTTTCTTTTGGTAAAAAGAAATGATTTCTTCTAGTGGCTCGGTATACACTTTCATTCTATTATAAAACACTTCTTCGTTGTCATCTGCGCCACGACTTCTTCCTAAAACGCGATCTTTAGCTACTTGTTCACTCACTCTTACTTCGATTACGCCTTTTAGACAAATTTCATTTTGCTCGCTTAAAACTTTATCAAATTCTACCATTTGCTCCACACTTCTTGGATAGCCATCGATAATAACTGTTTTTGTAGGAGCAGCTTTTAGCGCTGAAACTATAGTATTTATAACTACATCTAATGGAACTAAATTTCCCTTAGAAATAAAACCATCTATGGTTTTGCCAAGTTCACTTCCGCTTGCTACTTCCGCTCTTAAAAGATCTCCTGTAGAATAATGAGTAACATCCGCATCAGCTTGTGCAATCAAACTAGCATCTGTAGTTTTTCCGCTTCCTGGTGCACCTATAATTAAAAATAATTCTTTCATTTTATATTCTCCCTTAATTTGATTCCTAATTCTCTCATGGTTTCATTGCTAGCAGCTGAAGGAGCATCCGTCATCAAGCATTGTGCTCTTTGAGTTTTTGGGAATGCTATAACTTCTCTTATGCTATTTGCTCCTGTTACTAGCATGATAAGTCTATCAAGCCCTATAGCAATACCTCCATGTGGTGGAGCGCCAAAACTTAGAGCATCAAGTAAAAATCCAAATTTTTCTTTTTGCTGTTCTTCATCGATATTGAGTAATTTAAAAACTTTTTGCTGGATATCATTTTTATGAATTCTTATACTACCACCACCCAGTTCAACGCCATTAAGTACAACATCATAAGCGATAGATGATATTTCTTCTAAGTCGGCCTCATCGATATTTTTTGGCATAGTGAAAGGGTGGTGCATTGCAGAATAACTTCCATCATCATTTTGTTCAAACATAGGAAAATCAACTACCCATAAAAATTCCAAAGCATCAGGGTTGATTAAATTAAGTTCTCCAGCTAGGAAAATTCTAAACCTTCCCATATAATCAAGCACAGTTTTTTTAACCCCTGCGCCAAAAAATACCACATCGCCTACTTCAAGTTCACAACGCTTAATAAGTTCGTTTAAATCCTCTTCGTTAAAAAATTTGCAAAGTGGACCTTTAAGCCCATCTTCTTTAACTTGTATAAAGGCTAAGCCTTGAGCTCCAAATTTGCGTACAAATTCTTCAAATCTTTGCATTTGTCTTTTTGAAAAGATAGTATCACCCTTTGGAACGCGTAAAGCTTTGACACGATTTTTTTTGCTATCTTTGGCAATATTTGCAAAAATTTCATTATTTGACTTTGCAAAGATATCTATAACATCGATCAGTTTTAAATCAAAACGCAAATCAGGCTTATCACTTCCGTAGTTTTCCATAGCCTCTTTGTAAGGCATTTGTCTAAAAGGGATTTGAATTTCTTTACCACAAGCTTTAAAAATATCTTTTAAAAAGGTTTCAGCCGTAGCAATCACATCTTTTTGCTCGCAAAAACTCATTTCAACATCAATTTGTGTAAATTCAGGCTGACGATCTGCTCTTAAATCTTCATCTCTAAAGCATTTAGCGATTTGAAAATAACGATCAAAGCCGCTACACATTAAAAGTTGTTTGAAAAGTTGTGGGCTTTGAGGAAGAGCATAAAATTCTCCTTGATGTACGCGTGATGGTACAAGATAATCTCTTGCTCCTTCTGGAGTGGCTTTGGTTAAGATAGGGGTTTCAACTTCTAAAAATCCCATATTTGCTAAAGAATTTCTAGCAGCTATACAAGCTTTGGAGCGTAGAGCAAAATTTTCATAAAGCTTAGGATTTCTTAAATCTAAAAAGCGGTACTTAAGGCGTAATTCTTCATTTACACTTTCATCACCTATGCCAAAAGGAGGGACAGCACTTTCATTTTCGATAATGAGCTTGCTTACTACTACTTCAATTTCACCGGTTTTTAATTTAGGATTTGTAAGTCCTTCTCCTCGGGGTCGAATTTTTCCTTCGGCTATTAAAACAAATTCATTTCTTGTGCGAGAGGCTATTTCATGAGCTTCTTTGCTATCATTTGGATCGCATACAAGTTGGATAATACCACTACGATCTCTTAAATCAATAAAAATTACGCCGCCATGATCTCGGTAGCTATTAACCCAGCCGCAAAGTTTAACCACTTCGCCTATGTGGGTAGAATTTAAGTCTGTATTGTAATGACTTCGCAAAATTTTTCCTTGAAAATTAATTTTTTTAACATATAAGTTAAAATTATAATATTTTTATTCTTTTGCTTAGCTAAGATTTGTTATAATTTTTTATGCAAAATAAAATAGATTATAAAAACATTAAAAAAATCGGACTTGCGGCGCGTCCTAATTCAAATTTAGACAAGGAAATTTTGATTCTAAAAGAAATTTTAGAAAAAAAAGGTGTGGAGCTTTTGCTCTATAAGGAAAGTTCTGAAATTGTAAAATTACCAAAATACGACCTTGATACATTGTTTGAGCTTTCAGATTTTGTAATTTCTTTGGGTGGTGATGGAACTTTGATTTCTTTATGCCGAAAAGCTTGCGAGTATAATAAAGCGGTTTTAGGAATTCATGCGGGTCATTTAGGATTTTTAACAGATTTTAAGGTGGATGAAGCTGAAGTTTTTTTTGAAGCTTTTTTCAGGGGAGAATTTAGGGTAGAAAATCCTTTTTTATTGAGTATTATTTTAGAAAGTAATGATGGTCAAATCATGCAAAAATTTGCTTTTAATGATGTAGTGATCAGCAAGGATAGAAAAGCTTCTATGGCGCATATAGAGGTATTTCGCAAAGCTAAAAAATTTAACGAATATTTTGGAGATGGTCTTATAGTAGCCACTCCAGCAGGTTCTACAGCATACAATTTAAGTGCAAATGGGCCTATAGTTTATACTTTAGCGCAAGCTTTTATACTTACGCCCGTTTGTTCGCATTCTTTAACCCAACGCCCTATAGTACTGCCTAAGGGCTTTGATCTTGAAATAGGCGCAAAAGATTGTATTTTTAGTATAGATGGACAAGAAAATTATAAAATGAATGATTTTAAAAGCGTTAAAGTGGGGCTTAGTGATAAAAGTGTGGCACTTATACATCCTAAAAATCGAGATTATTTTCAAATATTAAGAGAAAAATTAAATTGGGGACATTGATGATAAATAGAGTTTTGATGAAAGAAAATCTTGGCTTTAAAGAGGTTGAGCTTGAAATTTCTCAGGGACTTACAGTCTTTACGGGTTTAAGCGGGGCGGGAAAGTCTGTACTCTTTAAGGGTATATTGTCTGCTTTTGCATTAAGCGAGAGTGAGGCAAAGCTTGTTGAGATTGAGCTTGATGATAAGATAGATTTAGAAGAATACGGCATAGAAGGTGAAGAGGAAAATGTTTTTAAGCTTTTAAAGGATAAAAATACAAAATATTTCATCAATAATCAAAGTATTTCAAAAAAAAGTTTGATTCATTTGAGTAAAAAATTTATTAAATATCTAAGTGCTAAAGAAATCAATGAATTTAGCAATGAGAAATTTTTAAATCTCTTAGATGCTTTAGAATGTGCGAAAAATCCTGAATTTGAAGATTTTTTATCTCATTTTAAAGATGATTATAAACAATGGCTTCAAATTTCAGAAGAATTGACTACAATTTTAGAAGAAGAAAAAAGGATTGAAGAGCTTAAAGAATTAGCAAGCACGCAGATTGAAAGAATTTCTAAAATCAATCCTAAAGTCGGAGAATACGAAGAGCTTTTAAATCTTAAAAAGAAATTATCAAAAAAAGACAAAATAGAAGCAGCTTGGGAAAAGGCAAGTGCTATTTTTGAATTAGAAAAAGTAGTTATTGATGCTTTAAATCTTAGCGAAAAAGATACGAGTTTTTTTAGTGAATGTTTAAACGAACTTCGCATCATAGCTGAAAATGAAAAAATCGAAGATTTGGATTTTGATATAGAAGAAGTACTCAATAGAATCGAGGATTTATCCTCTTTAATCAAGCGTTATGAGAGTATAGAAAATGCTTTAGAGGTATTGGAAAATAAAAAAAATGAACTCGCTCATTATGATAATTTAAGCTTTGAAAAAAAAGAACTTGAAAAAAAACTAGAAAAAATCGAAAAGAAAATCAATCAAAGTACTCAGTTATTAACTCAAGCTCGTATGCAAAATTTAAAAACTTTAGAGGATTTTTTAAACGATTATCTAAAAAACCTTTATATGAAAAATGTAAGTTTGGAATTAGTAGATACTTCAAAAATCACTTCTTTGGGAAAAGATGAGATCAAATTAAGTATCAATGCTGCAAATTTAAAAAATTTAAGTTCAGGTGAGCTTAATCGTTTAAGACTTGCTTTTATCGCGACTGAGTGTAGAATTTTAAATTCAGGCACAGGGATAATATTTTTAGATGAGATTGATGCTAATTTAAGTGGCAAAGAAGCGATGAGTATAGCCAATGTTTTAAATGAGCTTTCTGCTTTTTATCAAATTTTTGCTATATCTCACTTACCGCAGCTTTCTTCAAAAGCTCATAATCATTTTTTGGTTGAAAAAAATGCTTCTTGTAGCACGGTTAAAAAACTTAAAGATAAAGAGAGAATTAAAGAATTAGCAAGAATGATAAGTGGCGAGACTATTACAGATGAAGCTTTGGAATTTGCTAAAACTTTGTTTAAAGCTTAAGCGGAATTTTTATTTGTTTGTGTTAGAATTGGGATTTTTTTAATTTTATTATAAAGATTTAGTTTTAAAAAAGGTATTTTTATAGATTATGAATAAAAAAATTTTGCTGATCGATGATAATAAAATGCTTGGAAAGCTTTTAGCTAAAAAGATACAAACTACTTTAAATCATGAAGTTGATATTGTTTTTAGCCTTGCTGAAGTTAAGGCATTGCCCAATGATGAGTATTTTTTAACTTTTGCAGATTTATGCTTGCCTGATGCACCTAATGGGGAAGTGGTGGATTATGTTTTGGCAAAAAATTGGCCTGTTATTGTATTAACCGCGAGCAACGATAAAGCTACAAGAGATAAATTTATGGATAAAGATATTTTAGATTATATCTTTAAAGAAAGCGATACCTGTATAGATCAGATTATAGATTCTATTGTCAAGCTTGAGCGTTATGCTAAGACTAAGGTTATCTTAGCCCTAAGTAAACTTCCTGAACGTAATGAAATAAAAAAAATTCTCACACAAAGAAAATTTAATGTTTTGGCCGCTGCTCATGGTGAGGAAGCGATGAGTTATTTAAATGACAATAGCGATGTGAAGCTTATTATCGCTGATGCGAACATGCCTGTTATTAGCGGAAGTGAGCTTTTAAGCGAAGTAAGAGCGCGTTTTAGTGATGATGAATTGGGTGTAATTATTTTAGGTGATAAAGATGATGCTTTAGAGGCTAGTTTGCTTGTAAGTGGAGCTAATGAGTATTTGGTAAAACCCTTAAGTAAAGAAAGTTTAAATTGTCGCTTGGATAAATGTCTTCATTATATGGCCAATATGCAGTTTTTAAGCATTTATAACAATCTTGATCCTATTTCCGGGATAAAAAATTCCAATGCTTTATTGAGTTGCGTTGAAGATTATTTAAATGAAATTGTAAGCAAAGAAGAAGAATTTGCTTTTGCATTCTTAGATATAGATAATTTAAGAAATTTAAACGAAGAATACGGCTATGAAGTAGGGGATAAAATTATTAAAATTTGCGCTGATGAGATTGTTAATGAAACCAAAGGGCGTGATATTGTGGGTAGATATAGTGCTGAAAAAATTTGCATAGTATTAAAGAATATTTCGCAAGAAAGGGCGATTAAAATTCTTTCTCGTATTCGAGTCAATATAAAAAAAGTTGGAATTTTAGTCAATTTAGATGAAGTCTTTTTTACTGCTTCTATAGGGGTAGTTTTTGCTAAGAGTGGAGATAAATTTGAAATCTTAGTCGATAAAGCTTCAAAAGCACTTTCGCAAGCTAAGGCTAATGGTAAAGATAGAGTAGAAGTATGTTCTTAAATCTTGAATTTAAAGATGGTCTAAAGATCATCGATACTCATTGTCATTTAGATAGTGAAGTATTTAAAGAGGATTTAGATGAGCTTTTAAAGCATTCATTTGATAATGGTATAGAAAAAATCATCATACCAGGTGCAGATATTAAAGATTTACCTTATGCAGCAGAACTTGCTAGCAAATATGAAAATGTATTTTTTGCCGCAGGTGTGCATCCTTATGAGCTAGAAGGTTTTGATGAGAAAATTTTAAGAGCATATTTGCAAGACGAAAAATGCGTGGCCGTAGGTGAATGTGGACTTGATTATTTTCGTTTTAAAAGTGAAGATTTAAAAGAGAGAGAAAAAGAAAAAGAGGAGCAAAAAAGGCTTTTTGTAGCTCAACTTGAGCTAGCTAAAGAATTTAAAAAGCCTGTTATTATCCATTCTCGCGAAGCAAATAACGATACTTATGAAATTTTACACGAGCATTCTAAAGATCTTGTTGGAGGGGTTTTGCATTGTTTTAACGCAAGCGAACATTTATTGCGTCTTAGTGATGATGGATTTTATTTTGGAATCGGTGGTGTTTTAACATTTAAAAATGCTAAGAATTTAGTAAATATTTTACCACAAATTCCAAAAGATAGATTGTTGCTAGAAACCGATGCTCCCTATCTTACTCCAGAGCCTTATCGTGGTAAAAGGAATGAGCCTTTATTGACTCAATTTGTAGCCAATAAAATGAGTGAAATTCTTGATTTACCAAAGCAAGAGCTTTTAAGGATTTGCTTGGAAAATTCTTACAGATTATTTTTTAAAGGTTAAATATGAAAAAAATTATATTTTGTTTTATTTTATTTTATAACTTTCTTTTTGCACAAACTACCACTCCTGAATTTTATGAAAGACAAATGAGTGTTTTAAGAAATTTAGACATTGATCCAAGTTTTATCAGTGATTTAGCTTTTGTGCAAAGTCAGCAGGATTTAAGATCAAAGCATGCTCCGACTTTGATTGATGGTATACAAAATTTCTCAAAAGTTACTCCTATGATAAGAAAAATTCTAGCACAACAAGAAGTTCCTGAAGAAATTTTATATCTAGCTATGGTAGAATCAGGATTAAAAGCGCATAGCGTTTCTAATGCTAAGGCAGTAGGTGTGTGGCAATTTATGCAACCCACGGCAAGAAATTTAGGACTTAGGATTGATGCTTATGTTGATGAAAGACGCGATCCTGTAAAATCTACATATGCCGCGGTTCATTATCTAAAAAGCTTAAAAGAAGAATTTGGGAAATGGTATTTAGCACTTTTAGCTTATAATTGTGGAAATGGGAAATTGCGTCAAGCAATAAAGCAAGCAGGAAGTGATGATTTAAGAGTATTAATCGATCCTGATAAAAAATATCTTTCTTTAGAAACTAGAAATTTTATACGCAAAATTTTAACTTTAGCTTTCTTGGCTAATGATAGGGATTTTTTACTTGATAAAGATGGAGCTTTGGTTAATTATGCTTTAAATAACGATTTTGCAAAGGTTGATGCTCCTTCTTCGGTCGCATTAAAAGATTTGGCTAAAAATTTAAATATGGATTTGGCAACTTTTAAAAAATATAATCCACATTTTAAACATGGTTTTACTCCTCCAGGTAAGGGGTATTATATGTATATTCCTTTAAATAAAGTAGCTTTTTTTGATAAAAATTTTAAAGTTGAAAAGCTTGCAAAAGTAGATACAACCATACCTATGACTAAAATTTATGTTGTAAAATCAGGCGATTCTTTATATAAAATCGCTAAAAAATATAATACTAGCGTAGAGCAAATTCGAGAATTAAATAAAATTGCCAAAAATCACTTAAGTATCAATCAAAAATTAATCATACCTATTAAGGAGAATAAAAATGCAAACTATAAAACAAAAGCTAAAGAAAACTTTACCCAAGTTGTTAGCCGCTAGTTTAGTTGCAACTTTTTCTAGCGGATGCTTCGGAGGTCTTTTTTCTAGCGTAGGTTCAGCACAAATATATTATCCAAGTAATGATTTTCATAGTAGTCCTTCAGGATCCGGAAGTAAAGGGACTATGAAACCTTATACTATAAATGGTAAAACTTATTATCCAACTGTTGTATCAGTGGGTGAAACAGCAGATGGTATAGCAAGTTGGTATGGACCGGGCTTTCATGGTAAAAAAACTTCTAATGGTGAAACTTATAATCAAAATGGTTTAACCGCAGCTCACAAAACTTTACCTATGAATACCATTTTAAAGGTAACTAACCTAAACAATAACCGCCAAGTTACCGTGCGTGTTAACGATAGGGGTCCTTTTGTAAATAACAGAATTATAGATCTTTCTAAGGGTGCTGCAAGTCAAATCGATATGATTGCTGCAGGAACAGCTCCTGTGAGACTTGAGGTTATAGGTTTTGGTTCGGCTAATTCAGGTAATAATGTCGTTCATTCAAATATAAATTATGGAGCTAGTGGCGGAATTGCAAATAATGGTCAAATTTATGAAGGTGGAAATTTTATGGTGCAAATTGGAGCGTTTAAAAATCCATCAGGAGCTCAAACTATAGCATCTAGATATAAAACTTATAGAACCTATTCTTCAACCATACGCAAAAGTTCGGTTGATGGCTTGAGTCGCGTTTTCTTGACAGGATTTAGAAGTGAAGAAGAGGCAAGAGATTTTGCAGCAAGTGGTGCATTTGCTGGTGCTTTTGTTGTGCGTGAGTAAAACAATGATAGAATTGATATTTTTAGATGTAGATGGTTGTCTTACAGATGGTAAAATCATCTACACTTCCAATGGAAGTGTGATTAAAGAATTTGATGTTAAAGATGGTGCAGCTATAGAAGCTTGGATTAAGCTGGGTAAAAAAATTGCTATTATCACTGGAAGAAATTGTCCTTGTGTGAGTGCTCGTGCTAAGGATTTGAAAATAGAAATTGTACATCAGGGTGTTAAAGATAAATTAACTTGTGCTAAAAAAATTTTAGAAGAGCTGAATTTAGATTTTTCTCAATGTGCGGCTATAGGGGATTATTTTAACGATAAAAATTTACTTGAAAATGTTGGCCTTAGTTTTAAGCCTAAGGATGCACATAGGGATTTAAAAGTTGATATCACACTTGATAAAAAAGGCGGAAAAGCAGCTGTGGCTCAAATGATAGAGTATATTATAAAGAAAAATGATATGCAAGAGGAATGGGATAAGCTTTGGCTATAAGAATTTTTGGAATTTTGATCGCTCTTTTTACTATTACTTTTACAATTTTAAGTTTGCAAGATCCTTATTCTTTAAATATTAAATCCTATGCTTTAAATTTTAAAAATATCGAAGCTTCCGATTTAAATGCTTACGAGCTTAATGCAAGCAATGTAAAATCATACTATAAAGCGCAATCTTGGGCGCGTTATACAGACAAAGATGAGTTTGATAATTTTGTCAATTTTAATTTGGATTTTAATTTAAGTGCAAATAAATTGGAACTTAAAGGCAAGGAGATGGATAAGGTTTTGCTTGAAGGCAATGTTACCTACATAGGTTTAAATAATACAAAAATTTTTGCTGATAAAGTAGAGTATGCGCCTAAAAATAAAATTTTAAGCACCAATACAGGATTTAAAGCTTTGATAAATGGAAGCATTATTAACGGAAATACTTTAAACTACGATGTAGAAAAGAAAATTTTACAAGTTCAAGGAGTGAATGCGTGGTTAGAAAGATAATTTTATTTTTGATGAGTATCAGTATATCTTTAGCTAGCCAGATAGAGGTTAAGGCCTTAAATTTTTATTCGGATGAAAATAAGGGTGAAAGCATACTCAGTGGCAATGTTGAAATCATAAGAGGTGATGATATTTTAACTGCTGAAAAAGTGATTATATATACAGATAAAAATCGCAAACCTATGCGTTACGAAGCTGTGCAAAATGCTAATTTTAAAATTGTTTTAAAGGGAAAAACTTATAAGGGGAGTGGAGATAAATTTATTTATAATGTGGCTAAAGATATTTATGAAATTGATGGAAATGCTTTTATTAATGAACTTGAAAGTAATCAAAAGCTTTATGGTGATAGGATAATAGTAGATAAGAGAAATAATGTTTATCGTGTTGAAAGCAAGGATAAAAAGCCTGCTCGATTTATATTTGATTTAGAGCAAAAATGATAATAAGTGCTAAATTTATCACCTCTTTAGACAAATTTGATAAAAATTTTGCATCCCATTTTAGTGAAGTGGCATTTTTAGGAAGATCAAATGTGGGGAAAAGTTCTTTAATTAATTCTTTATGTAAGCAAAAAAAGCTTGCTAAGAGTTCTGCTACACCTGGAAAAACGCAATTGATTAATATTTTTGAAGTTTTATGTAAGAAGGATGAGGATAAATTTAGTATCCATTTTATTGATTTACCCGGTTTTGGTTATGCGAAAGTTTCAAAAAATCTAAAAGAAATATGGAATAAAAATTTAGATGAGTTTTTAAAATTAAGAAGTTCGATTAAACTTTTTGTGCATTTGATTGATTCAAGACATACAAATTTGGATATTGATTTAAATTTGGACAAGTATTTAAAAAGTTTTTTAAAACCTGATCAAAGAGTATTAAAAGTGTTTACAAAATGCGATAAACTCAATCAAAGTGAAAAAGCTAAACTTAAAAATAGTTTCAAAGACGCTATTTTAATATCCAATTTAAACAAAATGGGTCTTGATGATTTAGAACATGAAGTTATTAAGCAAACTTTAGGTTTATAAAATGAGAAAAACTATCAGTGCTTATAAGGTAAAACTGAATGGAAGTTATGTTTTTTTAGGTTTTTTGTGTATCTTATATCAAATTTTAGGCTCTGTTTTTCTTTATATGCCTTTGCTTTACGGTGTATTTTTTTGTTATATGTATTTTCTTTTAGAAGAAAGGCAAAAAACCTTTAACAAACTTGATTTTAGGTGGTATTTTTCTTTATTTTTTTTATTTTTTACAGATATAACTTATGATTTTTTTCTCTTTTCTTCTTGGCTTGCCTTTGTTATTTTTTATTATACTTGCGCAGATTGGATTAAAACAAATTTAAAAATAGGAAAAATTATTCCTATCATACTTGTCCTTTGTGTTTATGCTTTTATTTTTATTTTAGATGCTATTTTTTCGTATGTAGGAGATCAAGAGTTTAAAATGCCAAATTTTGGCTATATGATATCGATTATGTTTGAGTGTTTGTTTGCTTATATGTTATATAGGAGTAAGTTCTAATGAGAATGCGTTTGGTTGTTGGCTTTATATTATTGTTTTTTATATTTTTATTAAGCCGTGTGTATTATTTAAGTATAAAATCAAATGTGTATTATGAAGAACTTGCCAAACAAAATGCTATAAAAACTGAATTTATAGTCCCAACTCGCGGACAAATTTTAGATCGCAATGGCACTCCTTTGGCGATTAATGATTTGGGTTTTAGTATTTCTATTAAGCCTTATTTAACTCTAAAAAGGGCAAATAGAGGTGTATTAGAAAAAGAATTAAATCAACTTCAAGGATTTTTTCCTGATTTAAACACTACTAAGCTTGCTGAATTTTATAAGAGGAATGACTCTTATTATAATCAAGATTTTATTAAAATCATAGACTTTATACCTTCGCAAGAAATGATGAAGCATTATTCAGAACTCAATTTAAATCAAAACATACGCATAGATCCTGCAGTGCAAAGAAAATATCCTTTTGGAAAACTAGCTTCGCATATCATAGGCTATGTAGGCAAGGCAGATTTGCAAGATATTAAAGAAAATGAAATTTCAAAGCTTACCAATTTTACAGGAAAGAGTGGGATAGAGCGTTATTATAATGATGTTTTGCAAGGAGAAAAAGGAACTAAGATTTATAAGGTTAATGCCTTAAATCAAGAAGTGGAGCAACTCTCCTATACTTCGGCACTTTCTAATGATATAGAACTTACCATAGATATAGAACTTCAAAGCTTTTTAACGCAACTTTTTGAGGGTAATGCGGGTGCTGCTATTATTATGGATATTAGCGATGGTTCTATTTTGGCAGCAGGAAGCTTTCCTGAATACGATTTAAATCCTTTTGTAACCGGAATTTCTTATAAAGAATGGGACGAGCTTTCTAATAATCTTGATCATCCTTTTACAAATAAACTTATCAATGGATATTATCCTCCAGGTTCTGTTGTTAAAATGGGTGTTGGTTTGTCTTTTTTAAATTCAAAAAGTATCAATCCCTCAACCCAATTTTTTTGTAATGGTAATATAGAGCTTGGCGGGAGATTTTTTCGTTGTTGGAATAGAGCAGGGCATGGAGCTGTAGATTTAAAACATGCGATAAAAGCAAGTTGTGATGTTTATTTTTACGATGGAAGTTTGCAAGTGGGTATAGATCAAATAAGTCGTACTTTATCACGCATAGGCTTTGGAGCTAAAACCGGTGTGGATTTACCTAATGAATTTGTGGGAATTTTGCCAAGTAGAGAATGGAAAATGCAAAGATATAAGCAAGCTTGGTTTCAAGGTGATACCTTAAATACTTCCATAGGGCAAGGAAATTTCTTGGCTACACCTATGCAGATTGCTAGATATACAGCTCAAATTGCAAAAGGTGCTGAAGTTGTACCTCACTTTCTAAAAAGTGTAGAAAATAACAATACTATCACAGAAGATAAAGCGCAAGATAGTAATGAAATTTTCACCCTTTTTGAAAAAAGTCAACTCCCCTATATAAGAGATGCGATGTATGCGGTTGCTAATGAGCAAGGAGGTACTTCTTATCATTATTTGCGCAATTTAGAAGTAAAAGTTGCTGCTAAAACAGGAACTGCACAGGTGGTGGGTTTTTCTCAAGCTGATAAAAATAGGGTTGATGAAAAGCAACTTAGATATTATACAAGATCGCACGCTTGGGTAACTTCTTATGCACCTTATTCTAAACCGCGTTATGTGGTTACTGTTTTAGTAGAACATGGTGGAAGAACGATAAGCTCAGGTGTTGCTACAGCAAAGATCTATCAAAAAATGATAGAACTTGGATATTTTAAACCAGAAAATAAAGCTAATAGCCCAAAAAAGAACTAGAAAAAATATTATTTTTCTAAGATTTCTTTTTGTTAAACCGCTTTAGTTCTTTCTTTGAGCCATTTTAAAGCTTTTAAATTATCATGAAGCTTAGGAGAGAGTTTTTCATAAACTTCTTTATGATAAGTATTAATCCACGCTTTTTCTTTGGCATCTAATAAGGTTTTATCGATACAACTGATTTCAAAAGGGCAAAGCGTTAAGGGTTTAAAATATAAAAATTCACCAAAATCTTTGTTTTTGGGATTTTCTATTTTTGCATTAACAACCAAATTTTCAAGCCTAATACCCCATTTTCCTGTTCTATAAATTCCAGGTTCTATAGAAGTTAACATACCTTCTTTAGCCTTTGTTTTTTCAAGCACAGGGCTAAAATAAGAAAGAGTTTGCGGACCTTCGTGAACATTTAAAAAATAACCCACCCCATGACCAGTGCCGTGTGTATAATCAAGCTGTTCTTGCCACAAAGGAGCTCTTGTGATAGCATCAAGCAAAGGCATGGCAATATCTTTTGGAAAAATAGTACTTGCTATGGCTATGTGTGCTTTTAAAACTAGGGTATAATCATGAATTTGTTCCCCGTTTAACTCACCTATAGCTACAACTCTAGTAATATCCGTGGTGCCATTTTTATATTGCCCACCCGAATCTATAAGCAATAATCCATTTTTTTGGATATAAGAAAAGCTTTCTTTTTCGGCTTTATAATGCGGTAAAGCTGCATTAGCGTTAAATCCTGCTATGGTAGAAAAACTATTGCTAATATAATAAGGACTTTGAGATCTAAATTCAGTGATTTTAGTATCGATATCAAGCTCGCTGATTTGTGTATTATTTTTGATATTTTCTTCAAGCCAAGTAAAAAATTTACATAAAGCCACTCCATCTTCTATCATGGCATTTTGTATATGTGCGATTTCCTTATCTGTCTTGATAGCTTTTAAATGGGTGCTAGGATTGATCTCTTCTAAAATTTCAACGCTTTTATCTAAAATTTCAATGAGTAAAGCAGTTGTTTTTGAAGGCTCAATGAGTAAATTTGTATTTTGGAGTTTTTTAAGCTCATCTTGAATTTTATTATATTCCTTAAGACAAATTCCATCTAAATTTAATTTTTTTTCAAGTTCAAAGTCAATTTTTTCCCTATCTATAAAAAGCAAAGCCTTTCCTTCCAAGATTAGTAAATGACTTAAAAATATAGGATTATAGCATACATCATTTCCTCTTAAATTAGTAATCCATGCTATATCATCAAGACTGGAAATAAGATGATTTTTTGCTTGTAGTTTGTTCATTTTTTCACGCACTAATAATAGTTTTTCTTTTCTAGAATAGGAGCAATATTCTAATTCATGTTCATAAACCTTATTTTTAGGTAACGCAGGACGATCTTCCCAAATGAGGCTGATTAAATCGATATTTTTTAGCTCGGCTTTGCAGTTTTTTTGTATTTCTTTTTGTAAAGATAAGGATAAAACTGAAAAATCTATACCTAAATTTTGCTCCTCATTTAAATTTTCTTTTAGCCATTTTAAAAAGGTATTATTTGCATCTTGTTTTTGTAAAAGTATGCCACTACCTTCTAATTCCTTTTGTGCTTGAATCCAATACCTTCCATCTGTCCATAAAAAAGCATCTTGAGAAGTGATGATTAAGCTTCCAGCAGAGCCCTTAAAGCCACTTACAAAAGCTCTGCTTTGATAAAAGCTAGGCAAATACTCATTTAAATGCGGATCAGCACTTAGTATCAAATAAGCGTCAAGTTTTTCTTTTATCATAAATTGTCTGATTTTTTCAACTCTTATTTTACGAATATTCATTTTTTTCCTTTTAAATTTGCATTATTTTATAAATCTTTTTATCAAAATAACATTATAGCCTTTATAGATAAAAAGCTATAGTATTTATTTTAGTTTTGCTAGGGAAATAAAAGAAAGCGTTAGTTTTAAATGAAGATTTAAACTTGTTGTATTGTCAATTTCAAATTTGTGGATTTGATAGTGCAAGTCTGAATTTTCTAATTGTTTCATAAAGGAAAGTATTGGACTAAAATCACCAAAAATATTGAGTGAAATTTTACGATAAGAATTTTCTTCTGATTGCAACCACTCTATATTAGAGATCCAAAGATTATTTTCAAGAGCTAGATTTTGCAAATTTTTAATGTATGTTTCATGGTTTTTATTAAAAACATTAAGATAGTTTTCATAACTTTTTATTTTATCTTGGATAAAAACAAGCTCTTTTTCAAGTTGTTTTATTTGTTGGTTTAAATCTTGATTTGTCGTGATTATTTTATCCATATCATTACTTTGAATGAAAAATTCATGATTAAAAAAGCTTTTTAAGTAAGAATGGTAAAAATGAAAAGAGAGTAATATTGCTAGGAGTATGGTTGTAAGATATATTAAAATTTTCTCCCTAGAACTTAGATTTTCTAAAAATTGCTCAATTTGATTCATTATAATGCTCTTAAAGTGATTTCGTGCAAGGATTTATCTTGTGAGATAAGACTAAATTGGGGACTTGTAAATTGAAGTGCTTTATTAAAATCCTCTTCGTTGCTAAATTTTATAGTGATAAGGGTTTTATTTATCATGAGATTAGAAATTCTTAAAGAATGATGATTTAGCCATGCAATAGCCTTTGTTAAAATCAAAATTGTATTTTTATCCGCTTTAAAATTTTGCGTAATTTTAGATAATTGTTCAGAGTATTTTTCTAATAAAAGATTTTGAGTTTGAATTTCTAATTGAAGTTGTTCTATATTGGCCTTAAGTTTTTGGCTTTGTTTTTCTTGAATTTCATAGATTTTATTTTGTGAAATTTCATTTTGTATATGTGTTGTTTTGGCATTTTGGTATTGCGCAAAGTCAATTAATGATAAAACTACAATACTGATTATAAAACTTAGAGCAAATAAGAAAATAAATTTAAAATACCAAGGAAGATATTTTTTATAGTGTTTGATAAAATTAGCATTTTTATCAAGATGGTGAATGCTATGTTTTGAAAGTGCGATTTTATCTTCTTGAATCATTTTAAAAGGAAGTTTTGCTTTTGCACTTATAAGATTGAAAATTTCATGAGCTTTTGTGCTTAGCAGTATTTTACTTTCATAGTGTTGTAAAAGCTCTAAAATACGGCTTTTGTTTATAAATTCTTCTATATTATCACAAAAATCGAGTGTTTTAAAAGTTTTAAATTTACCTTGCTCGTAAAAACATAAAAATACTTTTTGCGGTTTTATTTCCAAGATACAAAAATTCTCTTCTTTGATTTTATTTTCCAAAAATAAGCTTTGAAAGACGAGGGGTTGGGGAAAACAAAATTGAGTTTTGGGTAGTTTTGCAACCCGTGCTAAAAAACAATGATAAATTTGATCTTGTTTTAAAAAAGCCAATTGATATTCAAAAGGATTTTGAAGATCGCATTCTTTTGTTAGCTCTTTAAAAAGGTCATCTTCTTCAAAATTGCCATTTTTTTGTTTGTAGATAAGATTTTCAAAACTTATAAAATGAGCTTTATTCTTCATAATTTAGAATTTTTTTAAGAAAAATTTCATCTTTTTGCCAATTTTTCTTTACAATGACAAAAAGCTTTAAGAGTACTTTGTTTTGAATGAGTTTTGAAATTTTAAATCTCGCATCTTTTCCTATTCTTTTAAGCGTCGTTCCATCTTTTCCTATAAGCATGGCTTTATGGGAATTTGTATCGGTGATAATTTGCGCATCAATGATAAAAAGATTGGATGTTTCTTTGGTATTTTTTATCATAATTTCACAAGAATAAGGCAATTCTTCGCTTAAATTTTCATAAATACTTTCAAGTATAAATTCTCTAAAAATATCTTTTTGAGAACTAGGTGTTAAAAATTCACTATCATAAAAATACTCATGTTCAGGTAAGAGCTTGCACAACTCATTTAGCAGTGGTTTTTGGTAGTTTTTTTTCTTGCAAGAATAGGGCAAGATAGCTTTAAAATACTTGCTAAATTTTGCATATTCATTGAGTTTTTTTAAAAGTGTGCCATTATCAGCTAGATCTACTTTGTTAAGAACGATGATATGAGGAACTTTAGGGTTTAAGCTTAGGAAATTTTCATAATCTTTTACACTATCAAAAATACTAGCAACAAACAAGATAACATCGCAATCACCCATAGATTTTATAGCGCTTTGGATAAGAAATTGATTAAGCGTTGCTTTGCTTTCATGAAGACCAGGTGTATCTATAAAGATGATCTGATCTTCACCATTCATGACTATAGCTTTGATTTTACGCCTTGTGGCATTTTGTTTGTGAGAAACTAGGGCGATTTTTTCTTCTAGCAAGGAATTAATTAAAGTGCTTTTTCCCGCATTGGTACGCCCTATGATGCTAACAAAGCCACTTTTCACAAAATATACCTTGCAAGATCTTTATTTTCTATAATATCTCCAAGTTTTTCTTCCACCATTTTTTTATCAACTACGAATTTTTTACCCGCATACTCATCTGCTTCAAAGCTTAAATCTTCAAGCAATTTTTCTATAACTGTATGCAAGCGTCTAGCACCTATATCTTGCATTTCTTCATTGGCTTTAGAAGCAATTTTTGCAATCTCTTTAATCGCTTCATCATCAAATTCAAGTTCTAAATTCTCAGTTTTTAAAAGCTGTTCATATTGTTTTAAAAGTGAATTTTTAGGGCGTGTTAGAATTTCATAAAGTGCTTTATCATCAAGACTATCTAGCTCTACTCTTAAAGGAAAACGACCTTGAAGTTCAGGGATTAAATCGCTTGGTTTGCTAAGATGGAAAGCTCCTGCTGCGATAAAAAGGATATGATCGGTTTTTAAAGTGCCGATCTTTGTTTGTACGCTTGAGCCTTCAACTATAGGAAGTAAATCTCTTTGAACACCCTCTTTGCTTGGATCTTGGCGATTTGAATTTCCACTTGAAACCGCAATTTTATCAATCTCATCTATAAAAATAATTCCTTCATTTTCCGCTCTTTTTAAAGCTTCACTTTTGATGCTTTCTTGATCTAAAATCTTCTCTGCTGCTTCATTTTTAAGGGCATTTTTAGCATCTTTAATTTTCATTTCTTTTTTGACTTTTTTACTGCCAACGCCTATAACTTTAACTATATCTTGCATTGCTCCCATTTCAGGCGGTAAATTAGGATTTGTATCAAACATGCTTTGTGAAATTTCTATCTCTATCACGCTTTCATCTAAATCCCCATTTCTAAGTTTTGTCCTCATTTTTTCAAGGCTATTTTTATATTCTTCTTGTTTTTCATCACTGATGCCTTTAGGTAAAGGGGGAAGAAGTTTTTCTAAAATTTTATTTTCTATAAATTCATCGATTTTATCTTTATTTTTTTCTCTTTGTTCATTTTTTACCAAATTTAAAGCTGCATTTGCAAGATCTCTTACCATGCTTTCTACATCACGACCTACAAAGCCTACCTCTGTGTATTTACTCGCTTCGATTTTAATAAAAGGAAAGCCCATCATCTTAGCCAAACGCCTTGCAATTTCAGTCTTACCCACACCCGTTGATCCTATCATAAGGATATTTTTTGGTACTATATCATCTTGGAGTTCAGGGCTAAGCTGCATTCTTCGGTAGCGGTTTCTTAGGGCTATTGCTATAATTTTTTTAGCTTTTTTTTGTCCTATGACATAATCATCTAAAAATTTAACGATTTCTTTAGGAGTTAAATTCATTTTTCATCCTCAATTACATAAGTTTTTATATTGGTATTGGTATAAATGCAAATTTCGCCCGCGATTTGAAGACTTGATTTGACTAGTTCTTCTTCATCCAAATTTGCATGTTTTGCCAAAGCTCTAGCTGCTGAAAGCGCGTAATTTCCACCGCTTCCTATGGCAGCAATTTGTCCATCTTCAGGCTCGACTACATCGCCTGTGCCTGAAAGTAAGAAAATATGATTTCTATCAAGTACTAGCATCATAGCTTCGAGTTTTCTTAGATATTTATCCTTTCGCCATTCTTTAGAAAAATCAATCGCTGCTTTTAAAAGATCACCCTTAGAGCTTTGAAGTAGATTTTCAAACATATCAAAAAGATTAAAAGCATCAGCTGTTGATCCTGCAAAACCTGCTAAAACTTTGCCGTTGTTGAGTTTTCTTATTTTTACTGCATTGCCTTTTAAAACAGTATTGCCAAAGCTTACTTGGCCATCTCCACCGATTACGGATTTGTTTTTGCCTTTGTAAGCTAAAATAGTTGTTGCATGAAACATTATTCAGCCTTTATGTTTATATTAAATTTTGCGTGGATAGCATGACCTAACTTAACGCTGACTTCATGAGTGCCAAGGCTTTTTAGGGTATCACACTCCAAGCTTTTTTTATCGATTTCTATATGGGTTTGCTCTTTTAAAGCATGGGCGATTTCATCTTTAGTTACCCCGCCAAACAAGCTTCCATTAGCTCCTACAGGCTTTGAAATTTCAAGTGTAACTTTACTAAGCTCTTCTTTTAGCTTTTCTAAGCTTGCAAGTTCGAAGCGTAAATTCTCTGCTTCTTTTTTCTTGTCACTTTCATATTTTCTTAAAACTTCGTTTGTTGCTGCCTTAGCAAAGCCTTTAGCAATGAGAAAATTTTGACCATAGCCATCTTTTACTTCTTTGATTTCACCTGCTTTTCCAAGAGCTTTAACATCTTTGATTAATAATACTTTCATTTTTTTAATCCTTGTTTAAAATTTTCTTCCATTTTTTCCTGCAATAATAAAACGCAAAGCATTCAGTTTGATAAAACCTGCTGCGTCTTTTTGATTATACACTTCATCTTCTTCAAAGGTACAATAAGCTGCATTAAATAAACTATCATTAGCACTTTCTCGGCCTATAACCATTACATTACCTTTGTAAAGTTCAAGTTTTACTCTACCATTGGCATGTTTTTGAGATTCGTCGATTAGAGCTTGAAGCATCATTCTTTCAGGCGAGAACCAATAACCATTATAAATCAAACTTGCATATTTTGGCATAAGTTCATCTTTTAAATGCGCAGCTTCTCTATCTAGTGTGATGCTTTCAATTGCACGGTGTGCTTTTAAGAGTATAGTTCCTCCTGGTGTTTCATAGCAGCCACGACTTTTCATTCCTACATAGCGATTTTCTACTATATCAAGGCGTCCTATGCCATGTTTTGCACCAAGCTCATTAAGCTTGCTTAAAAGCCCGGCAGGGCTTAAATGCTCTCCATTGATGGCAACTAAATCTCCCTTTTGAAAATCAAGTTCTATAATCTCACTTTCATTCGGTGCTTCTTTTGGACTTTTACTCCATCTCCACATATCCTCTTCAGGTGCGTGTGCAGGATCTTCTAAAACAAGTCCTTCATAAGAAATATGAAGCAAATTTGCATCCATAGAATAAGGAGATTTCCCTTTTTTCTTAGAAATATCAATACCATGTTTTTGCGCATAAGCTAAGAGTTTTTCGCGGCTATTTAAATCCCATTCACGCCAAGGAGCAATGATTTTTAAGTCAGGATTAAAGGCTAAATAACCTAATTCAAAACGCACCTGATCATTTCCTTTTCCCGTAGCCCCATGACTTACCGCATCAGCTCCTGTTTGCAGGGCAATTTGTGCTTGAGTTTTTGCAATCAAAGGTCTTGCTATGCTAGTTCCAAGTAAGTATTCACCCTCATAAATAGTATTGGCTCTAAACATAGGAAATACATAATCTTTAACAAATTCTTCTCTTAAATCTTTAATGAAAACATTTTCTTCTTTAATCCCTAATGAAAGAGCTTTTTTTCTAGCAGGTTCGAGCTCTTCGCCCTGTCCAATATCTGCTGTAAAAGTTACTACTTCGCATTTGTATTCATCTTGAAGCCATTTTAAAATAATACTTGTATCAAGTCCGCCAGAATATGCCAAAACGACTTTTTTTACTTCATTTTTCATAGAGTATCCTTTGCCAATATTGATTTAATTGTCAAATTGTATCTAAAATTCATTAAAGAAAAGTTTTTAAATTGATGAAGAAAAGTTAGTCAAAGCAAAATGGGTTTCAAAAATTTAATTTTTTTGGTAAAATTCCATTATGAGAGTAGATAAATTTTTAAATGCGGTTAATATTACTAAAAGAAGAGCTATTTCTGAAGATATGTGTAGAAGTGGTGTAGTGGGGATTAATGGAGTGATAGTAAAGGCGAGCAAAGAGGTTAAGGTAGGAGATATTATCAGTTTGCATTTTACTGATTATACGCAAGAATATAAGGTTTTAGCTTTGCCTACTACTAAAAATATTCCAAAAAATGCACAAAGTGAATATGTGGTGAAGTTATGAAAGAATTTATTCTAGCTAAAAATGAACTCAATACCATGCTTCAAACTTTACCAAAACAAGGTGTTGTTTTATTACAAGGAGAATTAGCTAGTGGTAAAACAAGCCTAGTGCAAGCTTGGGTTAGTTTTTTAAATTTAGATGAGAAAGTAGATTCTCCCACCTTTTCTATCATGCAAAAATATGAAAATCAAGATATATGTATTTATCATTATGATATATATCAAGAGGGTTTAGAAGGACTTTTAAAAAATGGTTTGTTTGAGAATTTTTTTGAAGAGGGTTTACATTTGGTTGAATGGGGAGATGAGAATTTAAAAAAAGCTTTGCTAAAACTTGGAATTCCTAGCTTGGAAATAAAAATCAGTGTAGAAGATGATAAAAGAAAGTATGTAATTCATGAGTAAACTAGAAATTGTAAATTTAGAAAAAATTATTAAAAAAACAAAGATTATCCAAGGCATATCCTTAGAATTAAATAGTGGTGAGGTTGTGGGACTTTTAGGGCCTAATGGAGCAGGAAAAACAACTACATTTTATATGATATGTGGACTAATATCTCCAAGTAGTGGAAAAGTGCTTTTAGATGGTTTGGATATTACTAAAGAGCCTTTAAATAAACGAGCAAGGCTAGGCATAGGTTACTTACCTCAAGAAAGCAGTATTTTTAAGGATTTAAGCGTTGAAGATAATTTGCTTTTAGCTGCTCAAATTTTTTACAAGGATAAGAAAATTTTACATGAAAAAGTGGAGCAAATGCTCGAGCTTTTAAGTATAGAACCTATTCGCTTAAGAAAAGGCTTAAGCTTAAGCGGTGGAGAAAGAAGACGATGTGAAATTGCAAGATCTTTGATGTGTGAGCCTAAATTTTTGCTTCTTGATGAGCCTTTTGCGGGGGTGGATCCTATTGCAGTGGCTGAAATTCAAAGTCTTATCAATGAGCTTAAAAAGCTTGATATTGGAATTTTAATTACTGATCATAATGTTCGCGAAACTTTAGCAATTTGCGATAGAGCTTATGTAATAAGATCAGGCTCTTTACTTGCAAGCGGAAATGCTGAAGAAATAGCAAATAATAAAGATGTTAAAAAATATTATTTAGGAGCGGAGTTTAAACTCCTTGATTGATGTTAAGGCAAAAGACTACCCAGGCTCCTAAAACTAAGATTTCTCAAACTCTGCGTTCGTGGTTGCCTATATTACAAGCAAATATAGAAGATTTAAAAGAAAATTTAGACAAATTCGCAGAAGAAAACCCTTTTTTAAGCGTTCAAGAACCCATTCAAACACACGAGCATAATAAAAATTATTTTGATTCTTTTTATAAACGCAACGCAAATTCGGCATTTGTGGATAATAAAGGTCTTGCTACAAAAAGCGTATATGAACTTCTTAATGAACAGATTATACCCCCTCTTTTTCCTACAAGTAAATCTCAAGAACTTGCAGGCAAAATCGTAGAATGTTTAAATCATGAGGGATATTTTGAATACGATGAAGAAATTTTAAAAGATTATGATATAAATGAATTAGAGCGCATAAGAGCAAGATTTAAATTTCTTGATCCTGTGGGAGTGGGAGCAAAAGATTATAAAGAAGCTTTTTTATTTGCGCTAGAAAATATAGAACTTGATGCAGAGCTTTATGATTTTTGTAAAATGCTTATTCAGGATTTTGAAAATATACAAAATTACACTAAAGAGCCTTTATATAAGGAAGCATTAGCGATTTTTAAGCGTTTTAGCATACCGCCTTTTTTGGAGTATTTTGAAGATTCTCGCGTTATTATACCCGATATCTTTGTTTATAGGGAAAATAATGAAATCAAGGTAAAAATCAATGATGATTATTATCCTGAAATTTCCATTGAAACTGATGGTTTAACTCACGAATACTTAAATCACTACATCAAAGAAGCAAAAAATTTAGTTGATGCTTTAATGATGAGAAAAGCAACGCTTTATAAAATAGGACTCATGATAGTAGAATACCAATACGATTTTTTCATGGGTAAGGATATTAAACCTATGACTTTTAAAGACTTAGCTCTTGATTTAGAGCGCAATGCTTCAACTATTTCAAGAGCAGTGGCAAATAAATACCTAAGTTGTGATAGAGGGCTTATCCCTTTGCGTGATTTTTTTGCTTTTGCGCTTGATGAAGAGGGCGAGACTTCAAATGTGGGCGTTAAGGATTTTGTTGCAAATTTGGTTAAAAATGAAAATCGCTCAAAACCTTTAAGTGATAGTAAAATCCTAGAGTTGATTAAAAAAGAATTTAAAGTCGATATAGGACGACGCACTATTACTAAATATCGCAAACACTTAAATATACCAAGTTCAACGGATAGAAAAAAATTATACGAACTTGAAGGATAATGCTTAAATTTATCATTTCTTTAATCTTGCAAATCAAAAATATAAAAATACACTGAATTTGTATGAATGTTATTTTAATGTATATTTTAATATTTATTGGTATATTATTTTAACTATATGTTTTTTTTATTTAAAATTGTGCTATAATCACAATAATTTTTAAATTTATTCCATAAAAGGAGTTAAAATGGACTTTTTAACCAGTCTAGATGAGAGTATTCAGTTTTTGATACAAATCATCATTGTTTTAATTTGTCTTTTTTACGGTGCAAAAAAAGGTGGTATAGCTCTTGGCTTACTCGGTGGTATAGGTATTTTAATGCTTGTTTTTGCTTTTCATATAAAACCTGGAAAGCCCGCTATAGATGTAATGCTTACTATCTTAGCTGTGGTTGTTGCAAGTGCGACTTTACAAGCAAGTGGCGGTCTTGATGTAATGCTTCAAATAGCTGAAAGAATTTTAAGACGCAATCCTAAATTCTTAACCATTTTAGCTCCCTTTGTAACTTGCTTTTTAACCATACTTTGTGGGACAGGACATGTGGTTTATACTATTATGCCTATTATTTATGACATAGCGATTAAAAATGGAATTCGTCCAGAACGCCCTATGGCAGCAGCTTCTATATCTTCACAAATGGGTATTATTGCAAGTCCTGTTTCTGTTGCAGTTGTGAGTTTAACAGCTTTGCTTTTAAATGCAGAACATAAATTAGCAGGTTTTGATGGCTATATCAATCTTCTTCAAATTACTATACCTAGTACGCTTTTTGGTGTTTTATGTGTGGGAATTTTTTCTTGGTTTAGAGGAAAAGATTTGGATAAAGATGAGGTTTTTCAAGAAAAACTTAAAGATCCTGAATTTAAAAAATATGTTTATGGTGATTCTAAAACACTTTTAGGTGTTCAACTTCCAAAAAGCAATTGGATTGCAATGTGGATTTTCTTAGGAGCTATTGCTTTAGTGGCTTTATTAGGTATATTTGATTCTTTACGCCCAAATTGGGGACAAGTTGTAAAAAATGGTATTCCTCAAGTAGATGCTTTAGGCAATCCTAAAATGGATATTTTATCTATGGTTTCAGTGATTCAAATGTTCATGCTTTTAGCAGGTTCTTTGATTATTATCTTTACTAAAACAGATGTAAAAAAAATCGGCTCAAATGAGATTTTTAAATCCGGTATGATAGCTCTTGTTGCAGTTTTTGGAATTTCTTGGATGGCTGATACTATGTTTGCTGTTCATACTCCTATGATGAAAAAAGCTCTTGGAGATGTAGTTGTAGATTATCCTTGGACTTATGCAATCATGCTTTTACTTATTTCAAAATTTGTAAACTCTCAAGCAGCAGCTATTGCAGCTTTTGTTCCTTTGGCCTTAGGAATAGGTGTTGAACCAGGTGTGATTGTGGCTTTTGCGGCAGCTTGCTATGGGTATTATATTTTACCAACTTATCCAAGTGACTTAGCGACTATACAATTTGATAGATCGGGTACGACTCATATAGGTAAATTTGTTATCAATCATAGTTTTATTTTACCAGGTCTTATAGGTGTGATTAGTTCTTGTGTTGCGGGATATTTCTTAGCTTTAGCAGCAGGATATCTTTAATATTTTGCAGGATTTTTCCTGCAAAATAAAAATACTATAAATCTTTTAATTTATTGATCTCATCTCTTAAAGTCGCTGCTTTTTCAAATTCGAGCGCTTTAGCAGCTTCAAGCATTTGTTTACGAAGCTCTTTTACGATTTTAGCTCTTTCATTAGCAGGCATTTTTTCAATTTTTTTACCTTTGCGATAAATTTCGCCTAAATCCTCTTCATTTTTCAAACTCTCTTCGATGTGTCGCTTGACTGAAGTTGGCGTGATATTGTATTTTTTATTATAAGCCATTTGAAGTTTGCGGCGTTCATTGGTGGTATCCATAGCTTCTTGCATGGATTTTGTGATTTTTTTGCAAAAAAGCAAAACCTTACCATTGACATTTCTAGCTGCTCTTCCCATGGTTTGGATTAAACTTGTAGTGCTTCTTAAAAAACCCTCCTTATCTGCGTCCATAATGGCAATAAGCGAAACCTCAGGTAAATCAAGTCCTTCTCTAAGTAAATTTATACCTATTAACATATCAAAAGCACCGCTTCTTAAGCCTCTTATGATTTCATTGCGTTCTATTGCATCAATATCTGAATGCATGTATTTTACTTTAATACCAAGTTCTAAATAATACCTTGTAAGCTCTTCAGCTAGTTTTTTAGTCAACACAGTAACTAAAACGCGTTCGTTTCTTTGTATAACTTTTTTGGCTTCATCAAATAAAATTTCAACTTGATTATCGCTATCTTTAAGTTCTATCAAAGGATCAAGTAATCCTGTTGGACGCATAATTTGATGAAAGATATTTTCCTTGCTAAGTTCAAGCTCAAGCGGGGCAGGGGTGGCTGAAACAAAAAGAAACTGACAATCTTTATGGATAAATTCATCAAACATTAAAGGACGATTATCAAGAGCTGATGGAAGACGAAAACCATAATCTACCAAGGTTTGTTTTCTGCTTCTATCTCCTGCAAACATACCTCTAAATTGTGGTAAAGAAACATGGCTTTCATCGACTATAACAAGAAATTTCCTATTTTTAATCGCAAAATAATCAAAAAGTGTATAAGGCGTATCGCCTTCTTTAAGCCCTGTTAAATGTCTAGCATAGTTTTCAACGCCTTTACACATTCCTGTGCTTGTAAGCATTTCAAGATCAAATTCAACGCGTTGTTTAAGGCGTTGGTATTCTACAAGCTTGTTTTCATGTTCAAATTGCGCCAAACGCTCATTAAGTTCTATCTTTATATCTTTAATAGCTTGCTTTAATCTAGTTTCTCCTACACTAAATTGACTTGTAGGATAAAGTATGAAGCGTTTTAAATCTTTGCCTTTTTTATTTTCTAAAACATTATAATGATACATTGCATCCAGTTCATCACCAAAAAATTCAAGTCTTACTACTTCATCTTCGTAATAAGCAGGATAAATATCTATAATATCACCTTGTACGCGAAAATCAGCACGATCAAAGAAATTATCATTTCTTTTATAACCCATGTCTACAAGTTTCTTTAAAAGTTCTTTTTGTGAAATTTGCATGTCTAGTTCAAAGATTAAAACCATTCCTATGTATTCATTTGGATTTCCAAGTCCATAATTAGCCGAGACACTAGCGATACAAACCACATCCTCATAGCTTAAAAGCGAAGCAGTTGCGCTAAGTCTTAAGCGTTCTAGATCCTCATTTGTGGAGCTATCTTTTTCTATAAAAACATCGGTGCGCGGTATATAAGCTTCAGGCTGATAATAATCATAATAAGAAATAAAATATTCCACATGGTTCTTAGAAAAAAAACCTTTAAATTCGCTATAAAGCTGGGCGCAAAGGCTTTTGTTATGACTCATGATAAGGGTTGGCATATTGAGTTCTTTTATGACATTTGCCATGGTAAAAGTCTTTCCGCTTCCTGTTACGCCGAGTAGGGTTTGATATTTATTACCTTTTTTTATGCTTTTGACAATACCTTGTATTGCTTGTTCTTGATCAGGACTTGGTTTAAAATCGCTTGTAAGTTCTAACATTTTCCCACTTTTTGAAAGTTTTTTAGAAAAATTCTAAAAGAAAATGCTTTAATTAAAAATTAATTGACTATAAAAAACCTAAATTTAAATTTTTTTCTGCTACAATTACAAAAAATATTTTTATTTTAAATTTCTATAGCAGAAGGCAAATTTATGTTTGATGAAAAAATTATTAACACAATGTCAGATAAAGTCAATGAGTTGATTGAAAAATACAACGAAGTGTGCGAAGCAAATGAAAATTTAAGAAACGAACTTGTAAGCGTAAAAGCGCAAAATGAAGCAAAGAGTAATCAAATCATGCGTTTGGAAGAAGAGCTTAAGTCTCGCAATATAGAAAGTGAAGATATTTTCAAAAAAATAGAGGCTGTACTTGGCAAGTGATAATTTAAAACAAGTTATTATCAATGTTTCTGCAAAGGATTTCATTGTTAAATGCAGTGGAGAATTTGCAAATTTTTTAGAAGATGATATTGCTCTTATTTCTGGTGGGACTAAAAAAATAGAATTAAAGCGTTTCGTCGATGCTTTTGTAAAAAAAAGCTATGAGAATTATATCTTAGAAAGAGAACTTAAAAAACTTATAAAAGCGATCAATGAAGAACTCCCTGTAAAATGAAAAAGGCTTTTACTCTCTTAGAGCTTGTTTTTGTGATATTGATTTTGGGGATATTGGCAAGTTTAAGCTTCTCTTTTGCCAATCAAAATAAAAACGATGCGAAATTATTAAAATTGAAAATAGATTATGAAATACTAAATTCAGCCCTATCCCTTATGCGTACTCAAGTTGAACTCAAACAAATCAGTTCTTTTTCTCCTAATCTTGATGAAGCAAAAATCAACACTCAAAAAGAAAAACTTTTTTACTGCCAAACTAGTCAAAATTGCACCTATTCTTTGCTTCATACACCTATTTATTCTAGTTTTAATGCTTGGATGAAAACAGCACCCAATCGATATAGATTTTTTTTAAATACAAAAGAATGGGTTGATTTTTTTTATAATGCTGATTTTGCTATTTTAGAATGTTTGAGTGAAAAATATTGTAAAGAATTATTATGAGATATTATGAATTAGCGGTTTTTGGATTTTATTTGCAAAATTTAACCTTTCATAGCAAGGAAGAAATTCCAGCTTTAAGAGAGGTGATTATTGATTTAAAAAATAAAAAAAATCTTAGAGCTTTAGTATTGAAAGAATGCCAAAAGCCCGAATTTCAGACAAAAGAGATTAAAGAAATTACATCTTTTTCATTAAGCTGTGTACAATTTGAATTGGCGAAATTTATTTCGTATTATTATTCTTCAAAGCTAGGTTTTGTATTAGGACTTTTTTCTACTTATCAAACTTACACTTGTGATCTGATTAAAATAGAAAATGAACCCAAATTAAGCCAAAAACAAAAAGAAGCTTTGGAATTTATAAAAGCTAATCCCACTTCTTTGCTTTTTGCAGATACAGGTAGTGGAAAAACTGAAATTTATATTTGCTTAATAAAACAATATTTAGAGCAAGGAAAACAAGTTTTACTTTTAATGCCAGAAATTTCTCTTACTCCACAGATGCAAAAGCGTTTAGAAGTGTATTTTAAAGATAAATTTTTTCTATGGCATTCTAAAATTTCAAAGAAAAAAAAGCAAGAAAATTTAGAGCGTTTTTGTAAGGGTGAAGCACTTTTGGTCGCAGGAGCAAGATCGGCTTTGTTTTTGCCTTTTGTAAATTTAGGGCTTGTTATAGTGGATGAAGAACATGATAATTCTTACAAAGCGTCTAATCAACCTTATATTAATGCTAGGGATTTAACACTTTTCTTAAGCTCAAAATTTGACATTAAGGTGCTTTTAGGTTCTGCTACTCCTTCTTTAACGAGTTTTTACAAGCAAAAGAGTTTTAGACTTAAGGGTACTTTTTTTAAAAGTAAAAAACACTTTTTATATGATGAAAACGAATTGGGCGTAACTCCTATGCTTTTGGGCGAGTTGCAAAAAAGCTTGGAAAATCAAAAACAAGCTATCATTTTTTTGCCCACTAAGGCCAATTTTAGACAAATTGTGTGTAAAGATTGTGGGCAAACTATAAAATGTCCTTTTTGCTCTATTGCTATGAGTTTGCACAAAAAAAGAAATGTTTTAAAATGTCATTATTGCAATTACACTTCTTTAATAGAGCAAAATTGTCCTAGCTGTCAAGGTGTGATGCTAGAGGCTAGGAAGATGGGCACAGCAGAATTACAAGAACTTTTGCAAGAGGCTTTGCCTTTAGCAAGGATAGCTAAATTTGATAGTGATGAGATTACGAGTATTCGAAAGCTTAATGCTATTTTAAAAGATTTTAATGAAAATAAGATCGATATACTTATAGGAACTTCCATGCTTGCTAAAGGACATGATTATCATAGTGTAGATTTAAGCGTTATTTTAGGACTTGATGAGTATTTGTTTCGTCCCAATTTTAAGGCAAGCGAAGAAACTTTGGCTTTGGCTATGCAAGTGGCAGGAAGAGCAGGACGCAAAGGTGAGGGAAGGGTGCTTTTGCAAACTAAAAATAGGAATTTTTTTGAAAGATATATAGAGGATTATGATAGCTTTTTGCAAGATGAATTAGAAAATAGAAAAGATCTTTATCCTCCTTTTAAACGCCTTTTGAGAATTGTTATCGAGGATAAAGAACAAAAGCAAGCTCAAAATTTGTGCAAAAAATTAGTTGATCAAATTAGCCACATTTTAAAAGTTGAAATTATAGGCTATGGAGCTTGTAGTATAGAAATGCTCAAAGGACAATATCGTTTTTATATATTGCTTCGTAGCGATTTTTACAAACCTTTAATCAAGATACAAGAATATGCCTTAAATTTTAAAAATGTTAGCGTAGATATAGATCCTATTGATTTTTTATGAGGAATTAAAGCAAAAAATAGCTAGAATTTTAAAAATTATTTATAAAAAGAAGCTTGAAAATGGAATACAAAAGATTTAAAACAAGACAAATTAAAGTGGGTGATGTTTTAATAGGTGGCGATGCGCCTATTTCAGTGCAATCTATGCTCTTTACCAAAACAAGAGATATTGAAGGTTCTTTAGAGCAACTCAATCGGCTTTATTTTGCAGGAGCTAATATCGTGCGTTTGGCGTGTTTGGATATGGCGGATGCAAGGGCTTTAAAGGAGATTAAAGCAAAAAGTCCCTTGCCTTTAATTGTAGATATACATTTTAATCACAATTTAGCTGTATTTTGTGCTGAATTTATTGATGGGGTTCGTATAAATCCTGGCAATATAGGCTCAAAAGAAAATGTTAAAGAAGTAGTAAAAGCTTGTAAAGAGCGAGGCATTCCTATACGCATAGGTGTAAATCACGGCTCTATAGAAAAAGAATTTAGTGATAAATATGGATATGGTGTAGATGCGATGTTAGAAAGTGCATTGTATAACATTAAACTTTTAGAGGATTTGGATTTTTTTGATATAAAAATTTCGATGAAAACTTCTGATACTCAAAAGACCATAGAGGCTTATGAAAGATTAAGACCACTTTGTGATTATCCTTTTCATTTGGGAGTAACAGAGGCAGGGACTAAATTTCATAGCACGATAAAAAGTTCTATTGCTTTAGGAAATTTGCTTCTTAAAGGCATAGGTGATACCATGAGGGTTTCAATGACGGGCGAACTTGAAGAAGAAATCAAAGTCGCAAGAGCGATTTTACAAGATAGCGGGGTGCAAAAAAGTGGAGTAAACATTATCTCATGTCCAACTTGTGGAAGAATTCAAAGTGATTTAATCAGTGCTATTAAAATCGTAGAAGAAAAGACTAAACATATCAAAGAGCCTTTAAATATCAGTGTTATGGGCTGTGTTGTAAATGCTTTGGGTGAGGCTAAGGGCGCTGATGTGGCTATAGCTTTTGGAAAAAATCAAGGACTTGTTATAAGACATGGAGAAGTGGTGGCAAAACTCAAAGAAAACGAGCTTGTGGATAGATTTTTAGCTGAAGTAGAAGATGAGGTTAAGAGTAGAGAGATAAAAGAATAGATTTTATTTTAATTATAGATATTTAAAATAAAATTGCAATAAAATTTAAGTCCTTATTTTAAGGACTTAAATTATAAGTTTATTTAAAAAGGCCATATAGCTTCTATGACTTTGCTTCCCCAAGGTTTTCTAGTGCTTCTATCCACTTCACCTTCAGTTTTGTAAAGAATTTTTGCATCTGCTATATATCTACTATCTATAGTATTATCTTGACCGATATCATAAGGACGAATCACACCGCTAAGTTGTATGATTTGTTTTTCTCCATTGATCAAAAGCTCTCTTGAACCCTCAATAAAATAATTACCATTAGACAAAATTTTAATCACGCGAGTTGAAATCGTAGTGTTAAAACTTTCATTGCGACTTTGAGTGCCTGTTCCTTTGTAGTTGTTAGTACTATTGGTTTGAAAGCCTATATTAGAATAAGCATTTACTTTATCGATCGCAGTTCCAAGTAAGCCACTTCCACCTGTTAAAGCTCCTCCTCCTAAATTGGAAGTATTGGTTCTACTTGTGGCCTTATTGGCTTGAGTGCTTTGAGTAGTGCTTTCTTGGATAACCACAGTAACTAAATCATTTACATTCATTGCTTTTTTATCAGAGAATAAAGGATTATCGCCTTTTCCAAAAAGCGATCCAGGAGAAGTTTCTACATTGTTGCTTTGTTTAGGTGCAAGCTCTTCTACATAAGCAGGAGGTTTCATAGAAATTTGCGGATCTACTGTTGCAGAACATCCAAAAAATGCAAAAGGTAACACATAGAATAAAACTTTTTTCATTTTCGTCCTTTAAATGATGAAATTTCATTTTTATTTGTTAAAATAGTTTTTCAAGTAAGTATAAAGCAAAGAGTGTTCCACTTTTTAAAACCAAGGAGAAAATAATGGCAAATCTTTATTTGATGAGATCTAGGAGTGATGAGTTAAATACATTAGTCACCACGAAATTATTGAAAAACTATAGCAAGATATATAAAAATATAGCTATTTACTGTCCTGTGATTTATGTACATCGTATCCCTGTTTTGCAAGGATGGCTTGAGGAATTTGATATTAAGCAAACTTTGAAAAATGCTTATAGTTTTACTTTTAGAGAAGCTATGGAAGAATTTAGCAAAGATCCGCATAGTTTTTTCAATACTATCTTAGAAGAGTATGAGGAATTAAATCGTAAATATGATTTTGTTCTTGTTAATAGTTTTTGCGAATTTGGAATACTTGATGGTTTTGATTTGAGTATAAAATTGGCTAAAAATCTTAACACTCCTATAGCGGCTATTATTAATAATGAGGATAAATTAATAGCTCAAAAATATTTTGATGAAGCTTTAGATGGTAGAGATTATGCTTTGATTAATGAAAATTTTAATTTTGAAGAAATGCATAAGTTGCAAGCTTATGATTTTATGACTCCGCATCGTTTTAAATATGAACTCATTAAAAAAAGTGTTAAAAATAAAAAAACCGTTGTTTTACCAGAAAGCAATGATGAAAGAATTTTAAAAGCAGTTGAAATTTTACTTAAAAGTAGTGTAGTGGATCTTATTTTATTGGGTGATGAGCAAGATATCAAACAAAAAGCCGATGAATTGGCACTTGATTTAACCGCAGTAAAAATACTCAATCCGCTTCATTCAGAATATAACGAAGAATTTGCCACTTTGTTATATGAAGCAAGAAAATCTAAAGGAATGAGCCTTGAAGAGGCTAAAGAATTGGTTAAAGATAGGACTTATTTTGGAACCTTGTTGATACATAGTGGGAAAGCTGATGCTATGGTAAGTGGAGCATCTACTACGACAGCTGAAACTATTCGTCCTGCGCTTCAGATTATCAAAACTCAAGAGGGTGTTGACTCTGTTTCGGGAATTTTCTTTATGGGGCTTGATGATAAGGTTTTAGCTTTTGCAGACTGTGCTGTAAATCCAAATCCAAATGCCGAGCAACTCGCCACTAGTGCTTATGTAAGTGCTATGACTGCAAAGTCTTTTGGTATCGAGCCAAGGATAGCTTTGCTTTCTTATTCTAGTGGAGATAGCGGTAAGGGTGAGAGTGTAGATCTTGTTAAAGAAGCTTTAAGAATTGCTAAAGAAAAATATCCAGAATTAAATATCGATGGCCCTATGCAATTTGATTGTGCTTATGATCCTAAAACTGCTGCTAAAAAAATGCCAAATTCTAAGATAGCAGGTAATGTAAATGTATATATCTTTCCTGATCTTGACGCTGCAAATATTTGCTATAAGGCTGTGCAAAGAACAGCAAATGCTTTGGCAATCGGTCCTATTTTGCAAGGACTTAAAAAACCTGTAAATGATTTAAGTCGTGGATGTTTGGTTGATGATATAGTAGATACGGTTATTTTAAGTGCTATACAAGCACAATAAGAAAGGAAAGTGAATGAAGATTTTAGTTTTAAATTCAGGCTCTTCATCTATTAAATTTAAATTTTTTGATGATAAAGTGGTTAAAGCCAGTGGTTTGGTAGAAAAAATTGGAGAAGAAAAATCAAAAGTCATACTAAAAAATGCCTTAAATGATGAAACATTCGAAAGAGAACTTCCTATAAAAAATCACGAACATGGATTGCAAATTGTCAACGAGCTTTTTAAAGAATCTGGAATTTTGGAAGATTTAAATGCTTTAGATGGTTGTGGTCATCGCATAGTGCATGGAGGAAGAAATTTAAGCGAGCATTGTTTAGTGGATGATTATGTTCTTAAAGAGATAGATAGGGTTAGTATTTTTGCTCCTTTGCATAATCCTGCGCATTTAGCAGGTATAAAAACAATGATCAAAGCTGCACCTAGTGTTGCTAATGCAGCTATTTTTGATACAGCTTTTCATCGCACTATGCCTGATTTTGCTTATATGTATGCTTTGCCTTATGATTTTTATGATAAGCACAATATAAGAAGATATGGTTTCCATGGTACTTCTCACGCTTTTGTGAGTGCTAGGGCAGCCCAATTACTTGGAAAAAATAAAGAGGATTTAAACGCAATTTCAGCACATCTTGGAAATGGTGCGAGTGTTTGTGCTATTGAGGGAGGTAAAAGTATAGACACTTCCATGGGTTTTACTCCTCTTGAAGGTCTTGTTATGGGAACTCGCTGTGGTGATTTAGACCCTGCAATTTTGCCATTTATTAGCCATCTTAAGGGTTTAACAATAGAAGAAATTGATACTTTGCTTAATAAAAAAAGCGGACTTTATGGAATTTGCGGTTCTAACGATTTTAGAGATATAGGAGCAAAAATCGAGCAAGGTGATGATAGGGCACGTTTAGCTTTTGATATGTTTTGTTATCGCCTTTTAAAATATATAGGGGCTTATTTTACGGTTTTACCTAGAACTGACGCTATTATTTTTACAGGCGGTATAGGTGAAAATGCTGCTTTAGTTCGCCAAAAAGTTTGTGAAAGATTATCTCATCTTGGTGTTGAGCTTGATATAGAATTAAACAACAAAAAAGCAAGCTGTGAAAGAATGATTAGTACTGCCAATTCTAAGGTAAAGATTTTTATCGTTCCTACAGATGAAGAACTTGAGATTGCCAGAATCACAGAAGAGTTGATAAACAAAAGCTAAGAGCTTTTGTTTTAACCCAAATTTAATTTTCTTTAGATAGTATTTTAAACTAAAAATTTAAAAGTGTAAAAATATGAAAAAATTTAAAGATTTTAGTTGTAATTTTCTTTTTAAGATATCCGATCAACCTGTTCTTTTGCGTGATTTGCTTGAGGCTAATGCTTTGTTTAATGATGGAATGCTTGTGGATCCTTCCAAGCTTAATTTTAATTTTAAAATTTTAAATTCTTATATATATTTTGGAATTTTTTGTGCTTTGGTTTTATTACCATTATTACTCATTACGCATTATCTTTTTACTCGCCTTGATTTTCATATCAGTATTATCAGCGCTGTAGCGGTTACCGCATGTGTTTTTATTTCTTATGATATTTTTAAGGTTTATGCTCGTAAAATGATTTCAAAAAAATTAATACAAAAAGCATGGGCTTTGCACTTTCCTTATTTTTCATATGAAAAATATTCTATTATGGCTGGAAATTTTTATAAAGAAGCCTTAAAAGAAGAAATTCCAAAGGCAAATTTAGAACAATATGTTTTAGAAAAAATCATTCATTCTAAATAATCTAAAATTTGATTTTGAAAGCGCATGATTTCTAAGCGTCTTTTTAAATCTTTATTTTCTTCATCAAGTACGCTTTCTTCTACTCTTAAAGTGGCAATTTCTCGGCTAAGATAGTAAATTTGATTTCTTATATAAATTTGTGGTACAAATAAAACAAGAGCAAAGCTGACAAATAATACGGCAAAAAGTAAGTGATTGAAATTGAGATTTTTATCTTCTTTAGTAGCATTACTAAATCCTTCTAGTAATACATTTTTAACCTTTTGTGTATCTTCATCATGTTCTGTTTTAATGGGTTGAATTTCGGATTTTTCAATCTCTATTTTTACTTCTTGAGTTTGTATTTTTTTTTGTAAATTTTCTAGACTTTGTTTTATATCGGGTTTTGGGTCAGTTTGCGTGGGTTGAATCTTGTTATTTTGTATTTTTTTGATTTCTATTTGCTTGTCTGTATGCAAATGTTTTTCTTGAGTATTGTGTGTGTTTTTATTTTGTATACCTTGAATTTCTTTTTTTTTCAGAAAAGAAAAAAGTTTTTTTGTTTTTTTCTTTTTTGATTCTTGATTTTTGTTTTTTTCTTTTATTTTGGAAAAAATTTTTTTAGCTAAAGACTGCTTTTCTTCCAATTTAACATTTATCAAATCTTCTTTTAAGTATATATTTGATTTTTTTGTATATTCTAACTTATAGTCTTCTTCTGTTTCATCCAAGAAATGATTTGAGCGTTTTTTAAAGCGGCGTCTTAAAATATCATCACTAGAGATTTCTTCTTTTAAATCATCATCTAAAGGCTTACCTTGATTAACAGCGCGAGAAAATTTAAGCATTTTCTGGCGTATGTTTTGCTTTTCTTTTAAAAAATCATCATCTAGCATTATTTTTCCATATTTTTAAAATGAAACAGGCGCATTTTTGCACAACTTGAACGAGAATTAATCATAATTTCTTCTTTGCTTGGAGTTATAGCTTTTTTGCTTATAATTTCTCCTAAAGAATGATTGTTTCCACATTCGCACCTAAAAGCTCTTTCATCACAGATACAATTTTTAGCCCATTTTTTAAAATAGTTTTTTACTATCCTATCTTCTAAAGAATGAAAGCAAATGATAGCTAGAATACAATTTTTTAATTTAATTTTTTCTAATTTTTCTAAAAAATTTTTTAAAACTTCAAGTTCTTGATTGACTTCTATTCTAATAGCTTGAAAAACTAGGGTTGCTTTAGAAACACTTCTGTGATTTTGTTTTGTTTTTCCTATTATTTCGTAAAGTTCTTTAGCACTTTTTATTTTATTTTTTTGTCTTTCTTGGCAAATTTTTTGAGCGATAAAGTACCCATCATTTAATTCCCCATATTTTTTGAAAATATCACTCAATTGCTCTTGGGTATAATTATTAATAATCTCAAAAGCTGAAATTTTAGCATCTTGATTCATTCTCATGTCTAAAAAATCAGAATGAAGATTAAAGCCTCGTTTGTTATTGTCAAGTTGATAAGAAGATACTCCAATATCAGCTAAAATGCCTTTGAGATCGTTCAGTTTATCGTGTGAAATTTGGTCTAAAATTTGACTAAAATTACTTAATACAAATTCTGTTCTATCTTTAAAATCATGAAGACGCTTTTTAGAAAATTCAAGCGCTTCTTTGTCTTGGTCGCATGCTATAAGTTTAAGGTTTGGATGATCTTTAAGTAAGGATTCGCTATGGCCACCAAAACCCAAAGTACAATCTAAAAAATATCCTGAGTTTAGTTTTTCAAATGCTTGATTTACCTCATTGAGCAAAACGGGAATGTGTGGAATTTTCAAATCCTATATCCTATAAAATTTTTATAAGCTATAATTATAACGAAATTTTAACTAAAATCAAAATGAAAATATTTAACAAAAAACCACTAATTAAACTCTAATTAAACACTTCTGCGATAAAATATGTAGTTTAATTTTTATCAAGGAATGATATGCTTACTTGGATGCAACATCACAAAAAATATCTTGTTGTTACTATATGGATTAGCACCATAGCTTTTGTTGGAGCTGGGTTTTTAGGTTGGGGTGCTTATGATTTTAATCTTAATAGAAGTTCGAGTGTTGCTGTAGTTGGAGATGAAAAAATCAATTATAATGAATTTAATGTAAGATATAATCAGATTTTTAATTATTACAATCAAATTAGCAACGGTGGCTTAAATGAGGAGAGTGCTAAGCAATTGGGAATTGAAAATGCTGCATTAAGCTCTTTGGTTGAAGATAAGCTTTTGTTAAATTTTGCTAAAGATTTGGGATTAGGTTCAAGTGAAAATGAAGTTATTCAAGCACTTGCTGAAACTAAAGCCTTTCAAGATCCTTCAGGTGATTTTAATAAAACAATTTATTATGAACTTTTGAATGCAAACAATATGACTCCAAAAGAATATGAGAAAACTCTTTCAAATGAAATTATTATCGGCAAACTAGAACAAATATTCAATCTCCCTCAAACAGATGAAGAGTTGAAAATGCTAGGAGCTAGTTATTTTATGCAAGATTCTTTAAATATAGCAAAACTAGAGCAAGATAAAGAAAATATAAAAGTTAATGAAGAAGAGCTTAAAAAACTTTGGAATGAACACAAAGAAGATTATAAGACAAAAAAAGTATATGAGATTTCTACTTATTATCTACCGGTGGATATGCAAAAAATTGATGATGGTAAGCTAGAAGAATTTTATAATAATGAAAATAATAAATTTAAATATAAAGATTTTAGTGGCAAAATCATGAGTTTTGAAGCTGCTAAAAAGGATGTTGCTAAAGATTATGCTTTAGCACAGCTTAAAAACATAGCTAATGCTAAATTTTTGGAATTGAAAGAAGGTAAAGATAAATTCCAAAAGGATGAAAATATCACAGATTCAGATGTTTACTATCCACTTGAGGCTTTATCTCGGGCAAAAAATGGAGATGTGTTAAGACCGAGTGAATATCAAAATGGTTATATTATTATCAAGCTTAACAAAACCAATCCTGCAAGAACTAAGACTTTTGATGAGGCTAGAGAAGAGCTTATGCCTATTTATATCAGCGAACAGGTGAAAAAGAATTTAGAAGAAAAAGCTAAGCAAAATTTAGAAAATTTTAGCGGAACTAATATAGGTTTCGTAAGCAGGGATACTGTAAGAAATGATGCTAAAATTAGTAATATATTAAATGAAGCAGAATTTAGTTATTTTCTAATGAATGTTTTTAATTCTGATCAAAATCGTTCTTATGTTATTTTAAATGAAGATAAGGCTATACTTTATAAAATTAATAAGCAAAAGCTTGATATGAATCCTGAAAAATTTCAGCAATATCGCATAATGCTTAATCAAAATTTACAAAGTTTAAAAGCTAATGAAATGAAGCAGGAGTTAATCGAAGAGCTTAAAAAAACATATCCAATAAAAATTTATTATAAAGGTAAATAATTTTGAATATATTAGGAATTGACTTAGGTTCAACACAAACTTGTGCCATTGTCGCTCAAAAAGATGAGGAAGGTTTAAAAATTATTGGTTTTGCAAAAGCAAAAACCAATGGTGTAAAAAAAGGCGCTATTACCAATATCGAGCTTGCTTCAAAATCGATCGAGGAAGCAGTTAGAAATGCAGAGATGATGAGCGGTGTTCATTATGATAAAGTAGTGGTTTCTATTTCGGGCGCTTATACTAAAAGTGTTGATAGTATAGGTGTAGTAAATATACCAAATCATGAAATAGGCATCAAAGAAATTCATCGTGCGGTAAGCACAGCCAAACACACTGCAAATCTTCCGAGTGGTTATGAAATTATTCATGTTTTACCTTATAATTTTAAGGTAAATGATTTAGAACATGTAGATGATCCTTTGGGTATGAGCGGAAATCGCTTGGAGGTTTCGACTCATATAGTTATTTCTCAAGAATCTCATATTAAAAATTTAAAAAAAGCTGTTGAGTTGGCTGATTTAAGAGTTGATAATATAGTCCTTTCTGGCTATGCTTCAGCTATAGCTTGTTTAGATGATAGTGAAAAAGAACTAGGTGCTGTTTTGATTGATATGGGTGGAGCGATCTGCGATATGGTTGTTCATACTGGAAATTCAATTCGTTATAATGATTGCTTGCAAATTGGATCGATTAATATTACTCAAGATTTATCGATGGCTTTACACACTCCTTTAAAAGAAGCTGAGAAAATTAAATTAAATTATGCAGCCCTTTCTCAACAACCTAATGCATTGATACAAATTCCTTCTATGGGAGATGAAAGAAAAGTAAATGAAGTTTCTTTAGATATCATCTCAAATGTAATCTATGCAAGAGCTGAAGAAACTTTAATGATTTTAGCCAAAATTTTAAGCGACAATCGTTATGCAAATAGCATAGGGGGTGGCGTTGTATTAACAGGCGGAATGACTAAATTAGCAGGTATTGATGAATTAGCTCCTGCAACTTTTGATAATCGTTCTGTTAGACTTGCTACTGCTAGAAAAGATTTAATTACTGGGTTTAGTGAAATTTTTAATGATCCTGAAAATACTTGTGCTATAGGACTTTGTTTATATGGTGCGGGTTATTTTACGCCTTATGAACTTGATTCAAATGAAAAGTTAAGATATAAAGGGGAGATAGAAAATTATAACCGCCAAATTAGACAAGAAATAATTCCACAAAAAGAAGTGGAAAATGAAACAAAATCTGATTTTTTTGGCGAAAATTTGCAAGAAAATGATACAATAATAATACAAGAACAATTAGATTTTAAAGAGCCAAAAGAGAAAAAGCCTAGTGTTTTTTCAAATATTTGGCATAAAATAATGAATCAATTTTAACAAGGAGAAAGTTTTTATGAGCGAATTTTTAGTAGAAGAGATGCAACATAATAAAGGCGCTAAAATTAAAGTTATAGGCTGCGGTGGTGGCGGTGGAAATATGATTAATCATATGGTCAAGATGGGCTTAAATGACCTCGATTTAATCGCGGCTAATACTGATGCACAAGCTATTTCAAATTCATTAGCAAAAACCAAAATTCAACTTGGCGAGAAAAAAACAAAAGGCTTGGGTGCGGGCATGCTACCAGAGGTTGGAGCAGAGAGTGCTAGAGAAAGCTTTGAAGAGATTAAAGCTAGTCTTAGCCAAAGTGATATCGTTTTTATTGCTTCAGGTTTTGGTGGTGGCACAGGAACGGGTGCTACTCCAGTAATCGCACAAGCAGCTAAAGAAATAGGTGCTTTAACTGTTTCTGTTGTAACTATGCCTTTTGCTTTTGAAGGGAAACAAAGAAAAAAACTTGCTGAAAACGGACTCCTTGAATTGAAAAAAGAAAGTGATTCTATCCTTGTAATTCAAAACGAAAAGCTTTTAAGCATTATCGATAAAAAAGCAGGAATTAAAGATGCTTTTAAATTAGTTGATGATATTTTGGCGCGTGCTGTTAAGGGTATGGTGTCTATACTTTTAGACAATGGTGATATCAATGTTGACTTTGCTGATGTTAGAACCATAATGAGCCATCGTGGTTTAGCGCTTATGGGCGTAGGCAGTGCTAGCGGTGAAAATGCTATCGAAGAGGCTCTTTCTAATGCCATAGAATCTCCATTATTAGATGGTATGGATATTAAAGGAGCTAAAGGGGTTATTTTACATTTTAAAACAAGTTCTAATTGCTCTTTAATTGAAATTTCTGCTGCTGCAAATAATATAGAAGAAATTGTTGATGAAAATGCAAAGATTATTTTTGGTTCTACTACAGATGATAGCATGGAAGATAGGGTAGAAGTGACCATTATTGCCACAGGATTTGAAGATAGAGACAGCATAGCTAAAAAAGCCGCTGAAGAAGCTGAAACTCCTAAGAAAAATCCTTATTTAAATCTTAGAAAAGTAAGTGGTGGTTTTGATGAAGAGATAATGGCTCAAATTGAAACTCCTACTTTCTTACGCCGCCAAATGGACTAAAATAGAATATTTTTAAGCAAGATTTTTACTTAAGTCTTGCTTTTTTAAAATTTTTACTATTTATTTTAAAATATTTTTTACCCATATTCCTAGAAAGAAAACTCTTATTTCTTGGGTAAAGAGATGAATGTTGCTGCTTTTTAAGCGATTTAATGATACTTTTGGTTTTTTAGTATAATTCCTTGTAAAAACACAATATGATGCAAATTATCATTCAGTATTTTATTTCTACTTGCTTAATCCCCTAAAATTCATTCTTTTTAAAAGTTGGAACACTCTTTGCTTTATAGATTAAAAATATCAAAATTTATAGGTGAAAAATATGCAAAATGGATATTATCAAGCAACGGGTGGGATGGTAACTCAGTTTAATAAACTTGATGTTATTACAAACAATCTTGCCAATATTAACACGAGTGGTTACAAAAGAGATGATGTAGTAATTGCAGATTTTAAAAGGATTTTTAAAGAAACTCAGGATGAGTTGCCTATAGAAAATCACACAAGAGATGCATCAAGATTTGTCAATACTACCATAGATGGCGTTCCTCAAGTTTCTCAAGGATATACAGATTTTAGTTTAGGTTCTTTAAAAACGACTAATAACCCTTTGGATTTGGCCATTACTAGAGAGGATGCTTTTTATTTAGTTCAAACAAAGGATGGTGAAATAAGATTAAGTAAAGATGGAAATTTTCAACTTAACGAAGAGGGATATTTAGTCAATAAACAAGGATATAGAATTTTAAGCAGTGATTATTTTAATAATCCTCAAAATGCAGGAATTCGTCTTCCTAATGGTGCGGTTTATATCAATGTAGATAAAAACGGAAGTATTGAGGTAGATGGCGTTCAAAATGCGAGATTATTTATCGCTCAAGTAGATGATATAAGAGCTTTGCAAAAAGATGGGGATAATGTTTATAGGATAGATGATTTAACGCGTATTAGAGATTTGGATAATTCTAATGCAGTGCGTCAAGGTTTTTCTCAAGGCTCTAATGTCAATCCAGTAACCGAAATGGTAGGACTTATAGAGGCAAATAGAATGGTAGAAATGTATCAAAAAGTTATGACAGCTCATATGGATGACTTAAACCAAGAAGCTATCAATAAACTTGCAGCCGTTAAATAAAATAATATAAAATAAATTAAAGGATAAAAAATGATGAGATCACTTCATACTGCTGCTACGGGAATGGTAGCGCAGCAAACACAAATTGATGTTACTTCAAACAATATTGCAAATGTTAACACAGCAGGTTTTAAAAAGGGTCGTGCTGAATTTGCTGATCTAATGTATCAAGTTATGAAATACGCAGGAACTTCAACTTCAGCCACAACACTTTCTCCATCGGGCATAGAAGTGGGTATTGGTGTGCGTCCAACAGCAGTGACAAAGGTTTTTACTGAAGGTAATTTAAAGGCTACAAGCACAGATAGTCTTGATATGGCAATTGCGGGAAATGGTTTTTTTCAAATTCAACTTCCTGATGGCACGATAGCTTATACAAGAAATGGACAATTTACAAAAGATAATGAGGGAAATATCGTTAATGCAGATGGTTATAGACTTTTACCTGAAATGACTATACCAGAGGGTGCAACTGCGATTAATGTGGCTACTGATGGCACAGTTTCTGTAATGCTTCCAGGAGAACAACAAGAAACACAAATCGGTCAAGTTGAGCTTGTACAATTTATCAACCCAGCTGGACTTCATTCTATGGGAGATAATCTTTATCTTGAAACAGGGGCAAGCGGTGCACCTGTAGCAGGTATAGCAACCCAAGATGGACTTGGAACAATAAGACATGGCTTTATAGAGTTAAGCAACGTGCAGCTTGTTGAAGAGATGACAGATCTTATCACAGGACAAAGAGCTTACGAAGCAGGTTCAAAAGCTATCACGACGAGTGATGATATGCTTGGAATTGTCAATCAATTAAAAAGATAATTTAAATTAATTATATAAATTTATGGTATTTTTATGCCATAAATTTTTCTCATATTAATTCACTTAAAATTTCATATACTTACTAAAATCATGGTATAAAAATGAAAATAAATAATATTCTGCTGCAATAATAATTTTTAATTCTTTTTTGAAAATAAATTTATATAATATCAAAGATATGGATTTAAGAAATTTATCAATAAATAAAGCAAAGCGTTTAAAAATTTACGCTTTGCTTTTTATTTAGCAAGAATAGCAAGTTTTAAATTCGTATGCAGTTGGACGCGCTTCAACAGGCCAAACTTGAGTTTCAAATTTCAAATGTTGATAATCATCTATAAAAATATCGCTCATTACAGGTTTTAAGAAAGCGTTGTAACGAATTAAAGCTTCAAGACTTCCTCTTAGAGTGTGCGGTAGTTGCTCTATGCCTTTTTCACGAATTTCATCTAAAGTAAGATCAAATAAGTTTTCATCCATAGGTCCTACAGGAATGGTTTTGTTTTTGATTCCATCAAGTCCTGCCATTAAAAGACTAACAAAAGCTAGATAAGGATTAGCGGTGCTATCAGGGAAACGAATTTCAACACGAGCTGAATTCTTACCTATACCATAAGGCACGCGACAACTTGCACTTCTATTTTGGCAAGAATAAGTTAAAATACAAGGAGCTTCAAAACCTGGAACTATTCTTTTGTATGAATTTGAGCTTGGATTAGTAAAAGCTGCAACAGAACGAGCATTTTTTAAAACCCCACCTATGTAATTAATAGCAGTTTGGCTAAGTCCTCCATAACCTTCTTTGTCATAGAATAAATTCACACCATCTTTCCATAGACTCATATGAACATGCATACCATTTCCATTGTCACCATAAAGAGGCTTTGGCATAAAAGTTGCAGTTTTGCCATTTAAATGAGCTACCATTTTGACAATATATTTGTAGATTTGTACATTATCTGCAGCCTCCACAAGTGTGCCAAAATTTACTCCAATTTCCGCTTGCCCTTGTGCAACTTCGTGATGGTGAACAAAGGTTTTAAGTCCTACTTTTTCAAGAGTTTGAACCATTTCAGAGCGAATATCTACCAAAGAATCTATAGGTTGAACAGGAAAATATCCGCCTTTGTTTCGTGGACGATGACCTGTATTGTAGCTATCTGCGAAATCTTTATCATCATTCCACTCTCCTTCTTCTGTATCCACTTCATATTTAGAACAATGAGTTGTATCTACAATTTTTACACTGTCAAAAACAAAAAATTCATTTTCAGGCCCAAAATAAGCAGTATCAGCTATGCCACTATTTTTAAGATGTTCCATTGCTTTTTTTGCTATACTTCTTGGACATTTTTCATACATTTGTCCTTTATAAATGTCATAAACATCGCAAAAAACTATAATAGTAGGATCAGCTGTAAAAGGATCTAAAAATGCACTTTGCGCATCAGGTTTTAAAATCATATCTGATTTTTCAATAGGTTGCCATCCATGAATTGAACTACCATCAAATGGAATTCCTGCTTCAAAAGTTTCTTCGCTAATTGCATGAAGATTATAGGTGATATGATGCCAAGTTCCTATCATATCAGTAAAGCGAAAATCTACAAAAAGAACTTCGTTTTGTTTACAAAAATCAAAGAATTCATTAACATTGTTAACAAATTTGCCCATCTTTTACTCCTTCTTTAAGATAATTTATGAAAATTGTATCATATTTTTTTTAATTCAGGTTTAATTAATATATTTTTTTAATCATTTTTTGAAATTTACTTACAAAACTATGAAAATTTAAATTTATATTTTCATTTTAGATAAATTTGATTATAATCGTAGTACTAAAACAAAATCTAGGTTTAAAAAAGGAAAAAAATGACTCAAGAAGAACTTGACGCCTTGATGAATGGTGATGTAAATTTTGATGAGGATGCAGAGTCTAACATTAAAAGCGAAACAGAGTCTCACAATATAGAATCTGAAGAAGGATTAATGCTAGAAGATGTAAAGGTGTCTGATTATAAACCAGATCCTAGTGTTGTATGGCCACCACCACCACCAAATCAAGAACATAAGGTAGTTCATCAACTTGATGATGTTACTAAAGACAGTGAGTTAAAAGCTACTGAGATGATGGATAAGCTAGAAAGTATCAATAATTTCTTTGCAGATTCTGAAAATTTGTTTAGTGAGATTGATAAAGTATTAGCTAAAAATATTGAAATATTTTCAAAACTAAATGAGAAATTTCCAAATGTTGTCAGTTTTAATGAAGCTTTGCAGTTAAATTCAAAAGTGAAAAAAACAAGTCAAGAAATTATTGATAAGTTGCAATGTGGACAAGATGAAGTAATGATGGCAATGGATGCTATGCAATATCAAGATATTCACCGTCAAAAAATAGAGCGCGTTATCAATGTAATGCGTGCCTTGAGTCGCTATATGAGTTCTTTGTTTGAAGGTAGGATTGATGATAAGAAACGAGTGAGTTCTGCAGTTCATATTGAAGGTGATTCTACTACTGATATTGTAAGCAATGATGATATAGAAGCGCTTATAGCAAGTTTGGGTCAAAAATGATTATTCCAGAGATTGTAGCTCCTGCGGGAAATTTTGCAAAATTAAAAATCGCTTTAGCTTATGGAGCTGATGCAGTTTACGCAGGGGTAAATAATTTTTCTTTGCGCTCTCGCACTGCTAGAGAATTTAATTATGAGAGTTTTGAAGAAGCTATTGAGTATACCCACCAAAGAGGCAAAAAGGTTTATGTTACTTTAAATGGTTTTCACTTGGGTGGACAAATAGAATCTTTAAAAAAACATATTTTAAAGCTTAAAGAGATGAAACCCGATGCTTTTATAGTAGCTTCAGTGGGTGCAATGGCTTTGGTTCGAGAGTTAGCTCCTGAAATAGCCTTGCATGTATCTACTCAAGCTAATGTTTTAAACTATCTTGACGCAAGAGTTTATAAAAATATGGGTGCAAAACGAGTAGTTATCGCAAGAGAGTTGAGTCTTAAAGATGCTAAAAGTTTAAAAGAAAATTGCGATATTGAGCTAGAAGCTTTTGTGCATGGATCGATGTGTTTTGCTTACTCGGGTCGCTGTTTGATCAGCTCGGTTCAAAGCGGAAGAATGAGTAATCGTGGCTCTTGTGCTAATGATTGTAGATTTAATTACGAACTTTATGCAAAAAATCCTGAAAATGGAGTACTTTTTCGTTTAGAAGAAGATGAAAATGGTACCCATGTATTTAACTCTAAAGACTTAAATTTATGCTCTTACATAGAAAAAATTATGAAAGAAGATTGCATAAGCGCATTTAAAATAGAGGGCCGTACTAAAAGTGAGTATTATGTTGCACTTACAACTAGAACTTACAAAATGGCCATACAAGATGTTTTAGAAGGTAAATTTGAGGCAAGTAAGTATGAAAAAGAAATTGCTACGCTTAAAAATCGCGGTTTTACAGACGGTTATCTTGTCTCACGCCCTTTAGAAAAAGCAGATACACAAAATCACGATACGAGCATAGAAGAGGGTACTCATCAAGTACATGCTATCGTTGAGGATGGAGAGTATTTTAAATGCAAGGGCAAGGTTGTTTTAAACAAAGCTTATGAAATTTTAATGCCTTTAGGTGATGAAATTGAGACTTGTGATAATAAATTGGGTAAGATTTATAAAAAAGAAGATAAATATTTTGTAGAATTTAAAAAACTTATTTCTAAAAACAATAAAGAATTCAACGAAATTCATAGCGGAAACGAAAACGAAATCAAAATGCCAAATAAAATCAGCAGTTTTAGTTTTTTAAGAAAGGAAATTGGATGAAATTTGTATCAATTATGATGGGAAGCAAGAGTGATTATGAAATCATGAGCGAATGTGCCAAAACGCTTGAAAAATTTGGTGTAAAATATGAACTCATTATCAGTTCTGCTCACCGTAGTCCAAAGCGAACTAAGGAATATATTAAAGAAGCAGAAGAAAAAGGAGCTAAAGTTTTTATCGCAGCTGCTGGGATGGCAGCGCATTTAGCAGGAGCAGTTGCAGCTTATACAACCAAACCTGTTTTGGGAGTACCTATGCCTGGAAGTGCTTTAGCGAGTATGGATTCTTTATTTTCAACCGTGCAAATGCCAGGTGGAATTCCTGTGGGAACTTTAGCAGTTGGCAAAGCAGGAGCTAAAAATGCAGCTTATTTAGCTATGCAAATTCTTGCTCTTAATGATGAAACTTTAGCAAAAGCTTTAAAGCAAGATAGAAAAAATCAAGAAGAAAACTTAATCAGTGATTCTAAGAGTGTAGAAGTTTTATTGTAAAAAAGGATGAAAATGCAAACTTATTTAGAGCTCCAAGAATTTTGTAAACTTGTGCATTTAAATGAAGATGTTGTAAAGGGAATGATGGCAAATGGTGCTTTAAATTTCAAAGAAGAAGAGGGAAAAATTTATATCGAAGCAAACCAAGGAACTTTTAGCGTTGTTCCAAGTGCTTCTAACTCAAAGCCTGCTATGGTAAATTCTATGACTTTGGCAGGAGAAAGCTTTGTAGAAAAGACTATAGGAACAATTTTAAATTTGCATGAGAAGGTTTTAGATGCAAAGGATGAAACTCTTGATGCTTTAAAAAATGAAAATAAATTTTTAAAAGATGCACTTTATTCAATGCAAGAGCTTTATGATGAAGATAGAAAAACTATTGAAACTTTAAATCATGAATTAAAACACGCCCGAGAAGAAATAGAATTTTTAAAACGTAAATATAAGCTTATGTGGAGTAAGACAGCTGAAATTTTTGGGGCAAGAACTGAGCCTGATTTGGAAATGAAAAAAGATGAAAATTCTAGTACAGCAAATGAAAAATTAAATGAAAATAAAGAAGGTTAAAATGACTTTTTCTCAGATGATATTAAATTTACAAGAGTTTTGGCAAAAACAAGGTTGTGCAATCATGCAGCCTTACGATATGCCAGCAGGAGCTGGAACTTTCCATCCAGCAACTTTTTTAAGAAGTCTAGGTAAAAAACCTTGGGCTACAGCTTATGTGGCTCCTTCTCGTCGTCCAACAGATGGAAGATATGGAGAAAATCCTAATCGTCTTGGGGCTTATTATCAATTTCAAGTCCTAATGAAGCCAAGTCCTGATAATATTCAAGAGCTTTATTTAAAAAGCCTTGAAAATTTAGGTTTTGATCTTAAAAGCCATGATGTGCGTTTTGTTGAAGACAATTGGGAGAGTCCAAGTCTTGGCGCTTGGGGTCTTGGTTGGGAAGTTTGGCTTGATGGTATGGAAGTAACTCAATTTACCTATTTTCAACAAGTTGGTGGAATCGCAGTAGATTTGGTAAGTGCTGAAATCACTTATGGGCTTGAAAGAATTGCTATGTATCTCCAAAATGTAGATAATGTTTATGATATTGTTTGGAGCGAATTTAATGGGGAAAAAATTAAATACGCAGATGTGCATAAGCGCAGCGAGTATGAATTTAGTAAATATAATTTTGAAATCAGCAATGTAGATTTTTTAAATCAGCAATTTGAAAATACTTATAAAGAATGTAAAAGTATTTTAGAACAGGGATTGGCTTTGCCTGCTTATGATTATTGTATGCTTGCAGCTCATACTTTTAACTTGCTTGATGCAAGGGGTGCTATTTCTGTTGCACAAAGACAAGATTATATGCTAAAAATTCGCGAGCTTTCGAAAACTTGTGCTGAAATTTATAAGAAAAATTTAGATGAAACTGATTGAAATTTATAATTTTTTAGACAAGCTAAGCCCTTTTGAAACTCAAGAAATTTGGGATAATAGCGGTCTTTTACTTGGGAATTTTAACGATGAAATTCATAATGTTTATCTAAGCCTTGATATAGATGAGCAGTTGATCCAAAATGCAGAAGAAAATTCCTTATTTATCACGCATCATCCTTTAATTTTTAAAGACTTGAAGGATTTGGCAAATTCAGCCTATCCTAGAGCTTTTGTTAAGGAAATGCTTAGAAAAAATCTTTCTTTAATTTCTATGCATACTAATTTTGATATTAGCCATTTAAATACTTATTTTATAGAAGAAATTTTGGGATTTGAAATTTCTTCTAAAAATAAATTTTTAGCTTATATAGATGTAGATATGAGTTTTGAAGAGCTTTGTATTGTGGTTAAAAAGCGTTTAAATTTAGAAATTCTAAGAACAAGTTTTTGTGGAAAAGAATATTTGAAACGCTTAGCTGTTTGCACAGGGAGTGGGGGAGATTTGTTAAATGAAGTTAAGGCAGATTGCTATTTAAGTGGCGATTTTAAATACCATCAAGCCTTAGAAGCCATAAGCAATCATCTAAATTTGATTGATTTAGGACATTTTGAGAGCGAACGCTATTTTGCTCAATGTTTAGCAAAACACTTGAAAAATTTGCCGCTAAAAGTTATAATAACAGTTTCAAAAAATCCATTTCAATATTTTTAAGGAAAATAAATGAATAAATATCTCGAACAATTAGTGCTTTTATCAAAAATAGATCAAGAAATTGACAGCTTTGAACCGAAGATGGAAAGTATTAGCAAGACTTTAAAAGATGCTGAAAATAAGATTGCTAAATTTAATGTTGAATTAAATAATTTAGAAAATGAAATTCAAGATGTAGAAAATCAAAAAGTTCAAAATAATGCTCATATTTCAGAGTTTTCAGCTAAAATCAAAGAGCTTTCTAAAAAGAGTGGAGCTGTTAAGACAGAAAAAGAAGCAAATGCTTTAAAAATCGAAGAAGATATCGCTAAAGAGCAGCTTGATGCGGCTAATGATGAGATTGTTCGTTTGGATAAAATTTTAGAAAATAAAGAGCTTTTCAAAAAAGAACTTTTGGAAGAAAGAGCAAAAGAGGAGCAAAATTTAGATGAAATAAGAGTAAGCATTAGTTCTCAAATGGATGGCTTGGAGAAAGAAAGAATGAATGTTTATACTAAAAAGACTAAATTAGTTGCAGAGATGAATCAAAAAGTTTTAAGCTTTTATGAAAAGATTAGAAAATGGGCTAAAAATACAGCCGTAGTTCCCGTTAAAAAACAGGCTTGTTATGGCTGCTTTATGAAAATTTATGATAAAACTTATTTATCAGTGATTAAGGGTGAAGAGATTATAACTTGTCCTCATTGTGGAAGAATTTTATATAAAGAGCAAGAAGATCAAAATTGATTTTTCTTTATTATATTTTAGTGTGGATAGCTTTTTTACTCTGCGCTATCCCACTTTTTTTACTTTCTTTATTTAAGCCAAAATATAAATATAGCTTAAAGGCTAGATTTTTTCTCTTTCGTAATATATCTCAAAAAAGATCGGATGTGCATTTTCATGTTTGCTCATATGGAGAAGCAAGAAGTGTCAAAGAGCTTGTTTTAAGATTTGATTCAAGAATTACGACTATTACACAGACGGGTTATGATTATGCTAAAGAAATTTGCAATAAGGTAAATTATCTTGCTTTTGAAAATTGGATTCCATTTTGGCTCAAACCTAGCAAGGTATTAGTGATTTTTGAAGCCGAGTATTGGTTAATGCTCGTTTTTATAGCAAAGCTTCAAAAAAGTAAGGTTATTTTGCTAAATGCTAGAATTTCAGATAATTCATATGCAAGCTATAAAAAATTTAGATTTTTTTATAAGAAAATTTTTTGTTATATAGATGAAGTTTTTGCACAAAGTGAGGTGGATAAAATAAGATTAGAAGATTTGGGTGCTAAAAATGTTAAAATTTTTTCAAATATTAAATCCAAATTGCAAATATTTCCTACACAAAAATACCTTAAACCTAAGCAAAAATTGATTATTTTTGCAAGCACTCATAAGGGTGAAGAAGAACTTTTACTCAAGCATTATAAAATGGATAAACAAGAGAAATTAATCATCGCTCCAAGGCATCCTGAGCGTTTTTTAGAAGTGGAACAATTATTGCACGATAAAGGTTTAAAATTTGATAAATTTAGTTTATTGCAAAATGAAGATAAAAAATTTAATCAAGATATTTTATTATTAGATTGTTTGGGTGAGCTTGTAAATTTTTACGCCATTTCAGATGTAGTTGTACTGGGAGGTTCTTTTTTTGAGGGGATAGGAGGACATAATCCCATAGAGGTGGCTCATTTTAATAATGTATTGATAAGTGGGATTTATATACATAATCAAAAAAGTTTATTTCAAGAAGTGGATAATGTCTATTTTTGTGAAGACTTAAAAGAACTTGATGGTATAATTCATAATTACAATTTAAAAGCAAAAATAGCACAAAATAATGATTTATCAACCATAATACAAGCTATACAGGAAGGTATTGATGCAAGAAAAAGCATATAAACTTTTAGCTTTGCAAGAAAATATTTCAAACCGCGAAGCAAAAGATTTGATAGATAAGGGTTGCGTTTTTTCTCATGGTAAAAAGGTAGTTGTAGCAAGAGCTTTGATGAGTGATAAGACGAAATTTAGCATTGTAAAAACTAGCAAGCCTAAAGTAATTTTTGAAGATGAAAATATCATAGCCATAAATAAACCCTATGCTTATATCAGTGAAGAACTTGAAAAAAAATTCAATGCAAAGTTACTTAACCGTCTTGATAAAGAAACTAGTGGTGTTATACTGCTTTGTAAAAATGAAGATTTTCGAAAAATATGCATTGAAGAGTTTAAAAAACAAAGAGTTTATAAAAGCTATATAGCTGTTTTGGATGGAATTTTAGCAGAAGAAATTGAGATTGATGAGCCTATATTAACCATAAAGACTAAGAATGGAGCTTTGAGCAAAATTTCTAAAGAGGGTTTAAGCGCGGTCAGTATTTTTACTCCTATTATGATGCAAGCTAAAAAAACTTTGGCTAAAATTATCATTAAAACAGGCAGAACCCATCAAATAAGAGTGCATGCTAAATTTATCAAGCATGGAATTATAGGAGATGAAAAATATGCTAAAATTTCAAGTGATAGGATGTATTTGCATAGTCATGAAATTCGAATTTTAAATTATCAATTTAAGGCAGAATTAGATTCTAGCTTTTCAAAGCTTGGTTTTGAGATAAAAAATTTAGATTTTTAAAGCCATTTAAGAAAAGATTTTGTATAATACTCAACTTAAAATTTAAAAATAATAGAAAGGTAATAAAGTGTTTGAATTAGTCAGCGAATCTTTTAAATCAGCGATTAATAAACTTCGTTTTGTTGATGATGAAAAAGCGCTTAAAAATGCTTTAGATACCTTAAAAAAAGCCTTACTAAAAGCAGATGTACACCATAAAGTGGTTAAAGATTTGCTTTTGCTTATTGAAGAAGATGTTAAAAAAAATGGCATAGGACAAAAGCAATTTTTAGAAGCTATTAAAACCAATTTAGAAAATATTTTGAATGCTGATGGAAAAAATCAAGGTTTTGTTTTTGCTACTAAGCCTCCAACTGTTGTTTTAATGGTGGGTCTACAAGGTGGAGGTAAAACCACAAGTACGGTTAAGCTTGCCAACTATCTAAAACTTCGCAATAAAAAAGTTTTAATAGCTGCTTGTGATTTACAGCGTTTGGCTGCAGTAGAGCAACTTAAACAGCTTTGTGAAGCTAATGAGTTAGATCTTTTTTATATCGAAAATGAAAAAGATCCGATTAAAGTGGCACAACAAGCTTTAGAAAAAGCAAAAAATTCTATGGCAGATGTATTGCTAGTCGATACTGCAGGAAGATTGGCTATTGATGAGGCTTTAATGAATGAATTAAAAGCGGTAAAAAATGTTTTAAATCCAGATGAAATTTTCTATGTCGCTGATGCTATGAGTGGACAAGATGGTGTTAAAACAGCCTCAAGTTTCAATGAGCTTTTGGGTATTACAGGAGTTATTTTATCTAAATTTGATGCAGATACCAAAGGGGGTATAGCTTTAGGTATTACGAAGCAAATTGGAATCCCTTTAAGATTTGTAGGCGTGGGTGAAAAGATAGCGGATTTAGAAATTTTTATTCCTGAAAGAATAGTTAATCGTATAATGGGTGAAGGCGATTTGGCAACTTTAGCTGAAAAAACTGCGGCCTTTATCGATGAAAAAGAGGCTAAGAAATTAAATCAAAAAATCAAAAAAGGCGAGTTTAATTTCAATGATTTTTTAACTCAAATGGAAAGTGTTAAAAAATTGGGTAGTATGAAGTCTATTATAGGAATGATACCTGGACTTTCTAATGTTGCTTCAAGTGTAAAAGATCTTGATTTGGATAATTCTAAAGAAATTATACATATTAAAGCCATGATTTCATCTATGACGCCAAAAGAAAGAGAAAATCCAGATTTACTTAATAATGCTAGAAAGCGTCGTATAGCAGAAGGCGCTGGATTGTCTCAAGTTGAAGTTAATCGCTTTTTAAAACAATTTGCAAATGCTGCTAAACTTGCTAAGAGATTTTCAGGAAAAAAGGGTATGGATAGTTTAATGCAAATGATGAATCAAGCTAGAAGACAATTTTAGATTTTTTATCTATAAATACTTTTAATAGTATCTATAGTTAAAAAATTTTTATTTTTAAGGAGTGTATATGACAGTAATTAGACTTACAAGAATGGGAAGAACTAAAAGACCATTTTATCGTATAGTAGTAACAGATAGTAGAAAACGTCGTGATGGCGGATGGATAGAAAGCATTGGATATTATAATCCTATGGTTGAGCCTGAAGTGGTAAAATTTGACTCTGAGCGTCTAGCTTATTGGAAAAGCGTTGGTGCAAAACTTAGTGATAAAGTAGCTTCTATTACTAGTAAATAAATTTCATGGTAGAAAATTTTTTAAGAGAATACGCTAAACTCATAGCAGATTATCCGGATAAAATTGCAACAGAAAAAATAAAGCTTGATGAAAATTTTGCTGAAATTATACTTTATGCTGATAAAATTGATACCGGTAAGCTTATCGGCAAAAATGGAAAAATGATCAATGCAATAAAAACAGTTGTCTCAGCTTGTAAAAGCAAAGATTCAATGAGTTATCGTGTAACGGTTAAAGCACTTGAGTGAAAGAAATTTTATTCAAGTTGCCAAACTTGGAAAAACTGTTGGACTTAAAGGGTATTTAAAACTTTACAACCTAAGTGACTTTATCCAGCAATTTAAAAAAGGAGCTTCTTTTTTCACTGAAAATGGCAAAAGTCAGTTGAAAATTAAACACTACAATTTAGCTAACTCTTCTGTTTTGTTTGAAGGTTATGAGAATGTTGAAGCTGCAAAACAGCTTATTAATCTAATTCTTTATCAAAGTATTGAAGCTACAAGACAAACTTGCATATTGAAAAAGGATGAATTTTTTTATTTTGATATTTTAAAATGCGAAGTATTCGATGATGAGCGAAGGTTGGGGAAAGTGGTGGATATTCTTGAAGTAGGAGATTCTTATTTATTTGAAATTCAAAGCGATCAAGAGTTAATTGATAAAGCTTATGCTAAAACTTTTTTTATTCCCTATATTGATAAATATGTCAATAAAATTGATATAGAAAAATATTCTATTTTTTGCACCAAAGATGTTTTTTTAATCTTAGAAAATTCATGAAGTTTAGTTTTGTTTCTTTATTTCCCAATTTGCTTGAATTTTATTTTAAAGATTCTATTCTTGCCCGAGCAATTCAAAAAGAGCTTTTTCAACTCGACTTTTTAAACCCAAGAAATTTTACAGATAATATTTATCATAAAGTAGATGATTATAAAATTGGCGGTGGAGCTGGTTTGTTAATGCAAATTAAACCTCTTTATAACACTTTAAAATTTATCAAAGATAGTGAAAAAGATCCTTATTTTATTTTTCTAAATCCAAGTGGAAAAACTTTCAATCAAAAAGATGCAAAAAGATTAAGCAAGAAAGAAAATATTGTTTTTGTTTGTGGGAGATATGAAGGCATTGATGAAAGAGTAATAGAAATTTTTGCTAATGAAGTGTTTAGCATAGGAGATTTTATTTTAACGGGCGGAGAACTTCCAGCGCTTACTCTTTGTGATGCTATTGCAAGAAATATCAATGGAGTTTTGGGTAATGCTTGCAGCCTGGAAGAGGAAAGTTTCGAAAATGATTTATTAGAAGCTCCTTCATTTGCAAAACCTTTTATTTTTGAACAAAATTTTAAGAAATTTTATACTCCTTCAGAGTTTTTAAAGGGTAATCACGCTAAAATTGCGACTTTAAAAACTACTTTAGCGTCTTGCAAAACGAAATTTTTTCGTCCAGATTTATTTTTAGAGCATGAACGCAAAAAATAAGGAATTTTTTATGAAAAATAAATACATAGAACAATTTGAAGCAAAACAAATTGAGGGAAAAAATGTTCCAGAATTTCGTGCTGGCGATACTTTAAGACTTGCAATTCGCATCAAAGAGGGCGATAAAACTAGAATTCAAAATTTTGAAGGAATTTGTATAGCTAGAAGAGGTAATGGTGTAGATGAAACCTTTATCGTTCGCAAAATGGGTGCTAATAATGTTGGCGTAGAAAGAATTTTTCCAATTTATAGCGAAAGTTTAGAGAGTATTACTGTTGTAAGAAAAGGTCGTGTTCGTCGTGCTAGATTGTTCTATCTTAGAGATAGACGCGGTAAAGCAGCACGTATTAAAGAACTTAAAAAATAATCTGCAAAATTATTATTTTGCAGATTTAGCATCTTTCTGTTTTTTAAATAAATATATTTTAACTAATTTATAAAATTTATTATTTAGTTATTATTGTTAATAATATTTTGTTATGATTTAGATATATAAAATATTATTAAGGGAGAAAAATATGCTTTCTACAAAAAAAATTTTATTGGCTCTCATAAACATACCAATATTTCTAAATGCAACTGAATATCAGTTAAGTACCCATATTTTAGACATTAACTCTGGCCAACCTGCATCTAATGTAAAAGTAGAGCTTTATAACTTGGATCAAAATCGACAATGGGTCAAGATAAGTGAAAAATTTACAAAAAAGAATGGTAGGATAGCAGATTTTCTTCCCTATGAAAAAACAGAAAATCGTTCTTTTGGAGTTTATAAACTCAAATTTTATACCAAAGATTATTATATATCACATAAAGTTGATAGTTTTTACCCCTTTGTAGAAGTAAGTTTTGAACTTTTAAAAGATCAAAAACATTATCATATACCTATTACCTTATCTCCTTTTGGTTACTCAACCTATAGGGGAAGTTAAAATTATATCTTTAGGAAATAACGATGACTTGGACTAAAAATTCTTGGAAAAATTTTTCTATTAAGCAGCAGCCTATTTATTCTAATCAAGAGGAGCTAAATAAAGTCTTAAATAAACTTGAAAAACTTCCTCCTTTGGTTTTTGCAGGTGAAGTAAGAGAGCTTCAAAGTGCTTTAGCAAGAGTATGCCGAAAAGAAGCTTTTTTACTTCAGGGTGGAGATTGTGCAGAAAGTTTTGCAAATTTTGGAGCAGTAAATATACGAGATATGTTTAAAATTTTACTTCAAATGGCTATAGTTTTAACTTTTGCGGGTGGTTGTCCCGTTGTTAAAATTGGTCGTATGGCGGGGCAATTTGCTAAGCCAAGAAGTAGCGATTATGAAGAGATAAATGGAGTAAAGCTTCCAAGTTATAGAGGTGATATTATTAATGGCTTTGAATTTAATGAAAAAGCTAGAATTCCTGATCCAAATAGAATGCTTGAAGCTTACTATCAAAGTGCTACTACTTTAAATTTATTGCGCGGTTTTGCTAAAGGGGGATTAGCTAATTTACACGAGGTGCATCGATGGAATTTAGGTTTTTTGAAAAAAAGCGAGCTGCATCAACAATACACCGATATCAGTGAGAAAATTTCTCAGGCCTTAGATTTTATGGAGGCCTGTGGTATTAATACCTATAATACTCCAAGCTTAAAAGAAGTTGATATCTATACTTCTCATGAAGCTTTGCTTTTGCCTTACGAGGAAGCTTTAACTAGAGTGGATAGCTTAAGTGGTGAAATTTATGATTGTTCAGCTCATATGCTTTGGATAGGTGAGAGAACTAGGGGTCTTGATGAAGCTCATGTACACTTTTTAAGTGGAGTTAGAAATCCTTTAGGAGTAAAAATAGGCCCAAATGCAAGTGCTGATGATGTGATCGCTTTAGCTAATGCTTTAAATCCAAACAATGAAGAGGGTAGATTAAATATCATCATTAGGATGGGTGCTGAAAAAATAGCAACTCAATTGCCTAAAATTTTCTCTAAACTTAAAAAAGAGGGATTAAATTTAGTTTATAGTATAGATCCTATGCATGGTAATACGGTAAAAGCAGGGGATTTTAAAACGCGTGAATTTGATAAAATCATGCAAGAAGTAAGATATTTCTTTGAAATAGCTATGAGCGAAGGTGTATATGCAGGTGGAGTTCATCTTGAAATGACAGGACAGGATGTAACCGAATGTACGGGTGGTGCGAGTAATGTTACTGCGCAAAGTTTAGAAAAACGCTATGAGACACAGTGCGATCCAAGACTTAATGCAGATCAGGCACTTGAGCTTGCGTTTTTGATTGCTGATTTGGTTAAAAAGGCAAGAAAATGAAAGTCTATGGGATTAAAAACTGTAATTCCGTAAAAAAAGCTCTAGAGTTTTTAGATAAAAAAGCTCTAGAATTTGATTTTATTGATATTAAAAAGATTGATTTGGGCGTGCTTGAAAACTGGCTTAAATATAAAAGATTTAGTGAAATTATCAATACTGCAGGCACTACTTCAAAAAAACTCGGTTTGAATAAAGACAAGATAGAGAGCTTAAGCGAGCTTGAGTTGAAAAATATTATTTTAGAAAATCCAAGTTGTATTAAACGCCCTGTTATAGAAAAGGATAACCAAATTTATATTGGCAAAGAATATGAACAAATTTTGTGATTTTATCTCTTGAAAGATGATTCATTCTTTCAATCTTAAAAACTTTTACCATTTTATTTTTTAAAATATATTTGCTGATGGTGATAAAATTATCATGATAAATTTCAGGTAATTTTTAGTGATAAATTCTTTCAAATTCAGCAATAAAAATTTATAATTTTTATCAAAATCTTTAGTATTTATATTTTCAAGGAAGACGATGAGCCAATTTACCCATCTTCATTTGCATACAGAATATTCTTTACTTGATGGAGCCAATAAGCTTAAGGAATTAGCTAAAACCCTTAAAGAGCAGGGTGCTACAAGTGTAGCCATGACAGATCATGGTAATATGTTTGGAGCAATTGATTTTTATCAGACTATGCGTTCTGAGGGATTAAAACCCATCATAGGTCTTGAAGCGTATTTGCATAATCATGAAGATATTTCAGATAAAAGCTCGCGTCAAAGATTTCATCTTTGCTTATATGCAAAAAATGAGGTTGGTTATCAAAATTTAATGTATCTAAGTTCTCAAAGCTATATCAAGGGTTTGTATTATTATCCACGCATCAATAAAAAGCTTTTGGAAGAGCATAGCGAAGGGCTTATCTGTTCTTCGGCTTGCTTGCAAGGTGAGGTAAATTGGCATTTAAATATTCATAGTGAAAGAAATGTTCGTTTTGGAGCCAAGGGTTATGAAGCGGCTAAGGAAGCGGCTTTATGGTATAAAAAAGTTTTTGGCGATGATTTTTATTTTGAAATTATGCGTCATGGTATAGGAGATCAAAGAGCCATAGACGATGATATTATAAGACTCTCAAAAGAATTGAATATTAAAATTATTGCTACAAATGATACCCATTATACTTTTAAGGAAAGAGCGGCTGCCCATGAAGTATTTATGTGTATTGCTATGGGCAAAAAGCTGAATGATCCTGATCGTTTACGCCATAGTGTTCATGAATTTTATGTCAAATCTCCAGCGCAAATGAGCGAGCTTTTTGCTGATATACCTGAAGCTATTGAAAATACTCAAGAAATTGCTAATAAATGTAATTTAGAGCTAAATTTAGGAAATCCCACTCCGCCAAATTTTAAATTCACAAGAGAATATGCAAAAGAATATAATATAAGCTTGCCCGAAGAGGGTAAAGAATTTAGTTTTGATAATGATGATGTGGTTTTTGATGAGCTTTGCAAAAAAGGACTTGAGGAAAGGCTAAAATTCGTTGATATAAGCAAGCATGAAGAATATAAAACAAGGCTCGAAGTCGAAATCAATATCATAAAAAAAATGAAATTTTCAGGCTATATGCTAATCGTTCATGATTTTATCAAAGTGGCTAAAGATAAAGGAATTCCTGTAGGTCCTGGAAGGGGTTCAGCTGCGGGTAGTTTGGTCGCTTATTCTTTAAAAATCACGGATTTAGATCCTATTCCTTATAGTTTGCTTTTTGAGCGTTTTTTAAATCCAGAACGCGTATCGATGCCCGATATTGATGTGGATTTTTGTCAAGATAGACGCGCAGAAGTGATTGATTATGTGATTGATAAATACGGAGCCGATAAGGTTGCACAGGTTATTACTTTTGGTAAGCTTTTGGCTCGTGGAGTGATTCGTGATGTGGCAAGGGTTTGTGATATGAGTATTCCTGATGCAGATGAACTTGCCAAGCTTATACCTGAAGAACTTAAAATCACTCTTGATGCAGCTTACGAAAAAGAACCAAAGATTAAAGAATTTATAGAGCGTCATCCAAAGGGTCCTGAAGTTTGGGAGTATGCTAAGGCTCTTGAAGGACTCAATAGAAATGCAGGTATGCACGCAGCAGGTGTTGTGATTTCTAATGAAAGTTTATGGAAAAAAACTCCTCTTTTTAGACAGAGTAAAAACGATGAAAGACATTTAGTTACACAATACTCTAAAGATCATTTAGAGGATGTAGACTTAATCAAATTTGATTTCTTGGGTTTAAAAACTTTAACTTTGATCAACAATGCTATTAAACTCATTAAAAAGCGTTACAATAAAGACATAATCTGGGAAGCTATCGATGTAAACGATGCTAAAGTTTATAAAACCATACAGAGTGGGAATACCTTAGGAATATTTCAAATAGAATCAGGCGGAATGCAAAACTTAAATGCAAGATTAAAGCCTGAGCGTTTTGAAGATATTATCGCGGTTCTTGCTCTTTATCGCCCAGGTCCTATGGAATCAGGAATGCTTGATGATTTTATAGATAGGAAACATGGGCTTAAAAAGATAGAATATCCATTTGATACTCTTGAAAGTGTATTAGAGCCTACATACGGGATTATTGTCTATCAAGAGCAAGTTATGCAAATTGTTCAGATTATAGGAGGATTTTCACTAGGTGGTGCTGATGTGGTGCGCCGCGCTATGGGCAAAAAAGATCCTGAAAAAATGAAAAAATTAAAAAGTGAATTTGCTGATGGTGCTGAAAAGCAGGGTTATGATAGAGTAAAAGCCGAAGAGCTTTGGGAATTGATTGTTAAATTTGCAGGATATGGTTTTAACAAATCTCACTCTGCGGCTTATGCCTTGATCACTTTTCAAACAGCGTACTTAAAAACCTACTATCCTAGTGAATTTATGGCAGCATTGCTAACAAGTGAAGAAAATAATGTCGATAAAATCGCTGTTTATATCGATGAAATGAAAAAAATGAATATCAAACTTCTTCCACCTTCTGTTAATAAAGCCATACGCGAATTTAGTGCAGTAGAGCAAGAAGATGGTAAAGATGCTATTGTTTATGGACTTGGAGCTATTAAAAGTGTGGGAATTCCTGCAGTTGAAAATTTACTCGAAGCAAGAGAGCGAGGCGAATTTAAAAATATTGATGATTTTTTAAGCAGGATAGAGCCTACAAAGATCAACAAAAGAACCCTAGAAAGTCTTATCAAAGCGGGTGCTTTTGATGAATTTGGCTATACGAGAAAGTGCTTGTTTGATAATATGGACAATTTAACCGAAGGCTCTAAAAAAATGGCCGATGCAAGAAAAAATGCAGCAAGTTCTCTTTTTGGAGAAGATGAATTAACTGTTGGTTTGCAAGTTAATATAGTGGCTAAGAATGAAGAATTTGAGGTTATGGAAAAACTTGAATTTGAAAAAGAGATTTTGGGAATTTATGTTTCAGGACACCCACTCGATCGTTTTTATGATAAATTTAAGGAAATAGATTATGTAAAAAGTATAGATTTTTCAACACTTAAAGGCAGTGGAGAAATTTTAAGTATAGGAAAGATTGAAAGCTTTAAATCTATGATGAGTAAAAATAATAAGCGTTATGGCAGGCTTGAGATATTGGATTTTTATTCTACTTTTGAAGTGACGGTTTTTGAGTCTAATATAGAAGAGATTGAAAATATTTTAAAAAATGAAGCCTCTAAAAATGAGGCTTATGGATTTTTATTAAGCTATAAAGCAGAGGAGGGCAAATTAGATAGTTTGGCTTTAAGATCAATTAAAACTCTAGAGGAGCTTCAAGAAGGAGAGATTAAGGCGGTAAAAAAATTTAACGCCAAGAAAAATACTCAAGAAAATAAAGATTTTATAGCAGAGCCTAAAGAATTTGAAAACAATATTATAGAACTTGATCTTTCAAGATTAAATCGAGAGCTTGTTTATGAAATTCACGAAATAGCAAGAAGTGCACATAATCCAAATGAAAAAGGCAATAAAAAGCTTGTCTTAAAGATCGTTAGCACTGGTTCTTGCTTGCTTTATCATACTGATTTTGTTATTTCTGATAGTGTTAGTGAAAAAATTATCAATAAATATGCAGGGTAAAGGATTAGGGGAGATTTTATTTTAAATTTTTAAATAAAATACTTCCAAGCCTTACCATATTAGATCCACACTTAATGGCGATTTTAAAGTCATTACTCATCCCCATGGAGCAAATTTTAGCTCCGTGTTTTTGAAGTTTTTCATAGATTTTATAGGTTGTTTCAAAACTTTTTTCAATTTCTCTTTGATCTTCGCTGTGTGAACCTATGCTCATAACTCCACAAAGATTTAAATTAGGACATTCTTCTTGAATTTGTAAATATTCTTCTATAGCTTGATCCGGATTAAGTCCGCTTTTGCTGAGTTCATTGGCACTATTGATTTCTAGTAAGGTATCTAGTTTATAATTTAGTCTTTTATCCATGGCTTTTGCTATTTTTAATCCATTACAAGAATGCCAGAGTATTGGTTTTTGCTTGATTAAAAGATTGATTTTATTGCTTTGTAGCGTTCCTATAAAATGCCATTTTATATTTAAATCTTTTTTATCAAGAATTTCTTTTTTTTGTACTAGGGCTTGAACTTGATTTTCTCCAAATTCTGTAATTCCTTGAGTAAAAAGTTTTTCGATAATATTTGCATCAACATATTTGCTTGCTGCTACAAGACGGATATTTTTGGTTTTTTCTAAAATTTGTTCTAAAGTCATTTTTATAAAAAGAGAAGCCCTAGATTAGGGCTTTTATCATTGTAATAAGCTAGCAATTTTGCTTTGAAGTTGCATGTTAGATTGTGCAGCGACGAAAGCAGCTGCATTTTCTTTTAGGTAATTGCTATTAAAATCATTGACATTTTTTGCCATATCATTATTCAGCAAATTATTTTCAGCTGCTTTAGTATTGATGCTATTTTGCACACTAGCATTGATATTAGAAGTGATGGCATTGATACCCGATCCTATTTCACTTCTTAAAGCACCAAGTTGATCCATAAAATTTGTAATATTGTCTTGATTATCTATGCTAAGACCACTAGTTGTCAATGGATTTAAATTGGTCGTTTCAGTTCCACTTCCTACTACAAAATTCATAGTTTGGAATACATTTTTTCCATTATAGGTAGCATTATTAAAAGAATCATTGATGGACTCTTGTATGCGTGTTGCTTCTGTTCTTAGCATGCTTTTTTGAGAATCACTTAATGCTGCATTATTCATCTTTACGGAGAGTTCATTAAGTCTATCAGCACTTTGAGAAATATTTGTCAGGCTTGCATCTGCAATTTGTAAAACACCAATAGCATCATAGGCATTTGCGACACCTTGATCTATAGTGCTTGATTGAGATCTTAAAGAATCAGCAATAGCTAAATTAGCACTATCAATCCCACTTATCGCACGGACAGCTGCAATGTTTTCTAAAGCTTTTTCACTAGCTTTTTGAGCATTATTTAAATAATAATTTTGTTGCATCATGCTTGCATCAGAGATCATCATAGCCTACTCCTCCTTATAAATTTTTATTGGATTTTAGCATTTTTTTGCTATTTTAAAGCTTAAGAAATATAGAAAAACTTGCATTAATAAAATAATTTTTATAACCACTTCGCTTGCATTATGTATACTAAGAAATTCTTGGCTTTTTGTAGCTTGTTCGCCCAAATTTTGAAGTTCAATAATGGTATTTGTAAAATACAAAACAAACACTAAGCTCAAAATTAAAATGAGTATAGTAAGCATTAATTTTGAGAATTTAATCTGAAATTTCATATCTTCTTTTGCAAAAGAATAGATTTCAAATAATAAATTAATAATAGAAACAAAAATTAACAAATATCCCATTTTAATGAAAATTTGAGTCATCATTAAGCCACTTTGAAAATGACTTAAAACTCCCTCGCCTATAAGGTTAGCTGGGTAAAAAATTACTGGTGCAACAACTATGCCAAGTATAAGCTCTATGCCAATCATAGCTGCAAGTAAAAATAGATTGATTGCTTTCAATTTTTCTCCTTAATTTTTTAACTTATCATATCATACAAAGCTTATTTTTTAGCAAATTGAGCGACAAAAGCACGATCATATCCTTGTTCATCTTGAAAAAATTCAGCTTGAAAATTTTTTTGATATAAAATTTGTTTTAAAATTACTTTTTGATCATAGCCAAATTCGCATGCTAAAAATTTAACCTTTCTTTCAAAGGAGAAAGTTATAATTTCTTCTAAAATTTCATATCCTTTTTCTCCTCCAAATAGGGCTTCTTTTGGTTCGTTTTGTACCCAAAGATCTATGGGGTATGAATTTTGGATATAGGGAGGATTTGAAAAAATAAAATCATAATTTTCTTTTATTTGTTTAAAATCACAAAGTTTAAAGTCGATTAAATGTTCAACTTTGTGTAATTTAGCATTTTCTAAGGCTAATTGTAAAGCTTTGGGGTTGATATCACAAGCTGTAATTTTTATTCCCAATTCTTTAGCTAAAACTATACTTAAAATTCCGCTTCCAAAGCCTATTTCTAATATATTTTGAAAATTATTATTTTTGCAAATTTTAAGAACTTGTGAAAGTAAAATTTCGCTATCATAGCGTGGGATTAAAACCCCTTTTTTTACTTTAAATTCCAAGCCCCAAAAATCTGCTTTTTCAAAGATGTATTCAAAAGGTTCCCCTGATTGAAAGCGTTTGATAAGTTCAAAATAGGGCTTGGAATCAAATTCTAGATCTTGATTTAAAAAAATCCAAGTCCTATCTTTTTTTAGATATTCACAAAGTATAAATAAGGCTTCATTTTCGTGTTTTTCAAGTCTAGTTTTAGCTTCTATAAGAGCGTTTTTTATGGTCAAGAAAGAGCCTTGATTCTATCACTAATGCTTGGATGACTAAGATAAAAAAAGGTATAAATCTTGCTTGTTTTAATAAAAGCTTTATTTTCTCTTGCTAGAGCTAAGAGTGCATTCTTCATATCTTCTTTGCTTGTAACTTTAGCTCCGTGTTGATCTGCTGCAAATTCATTTTTTCTACTTAAGGCATTTATTAAAGGAGAGATGATAAAACTAAAAATATTTGCAAATATAAACAAAAGAGCAAAAACACCCCCATTAACTCCTTCTAGATGGCTTTCTTGATATACAAAATCAGGCAAATGGGCAAAAATAAAGAAAAGTAAAAACATAGTGATTGCCCCATTGATTAGGGCTTTTATTATATCTTTGTGAACAAAATGTCCAAGTTCGTGCCCTAAAACTGCTAGAAGCTCTCTTTCGCTTAAGGCTTTTAAAAGTGTGTCAAAAAGCACCACTCTTTTGCTTTTAAAAAGCCCACCAAAATAAGCATTTAAACGCTTATCTCTTTTACTAGCATCAATCACATAAACCCCATTCGCATTAAAGCCACATTGTTTCATTAGATCATTGATTTTACTTAGCAAATTTTCATCTTCTAATTTTTCCATTTTGTTAAATATAGGAGCGATTAGAGTAGGATAAATAACATTTATGATCACTATCACACAAAAAGCAAAAATAAAGGCCGCAAGCCACCAAAAAGTACCAAAAAAATCATAGCAAAAAAGTAGGGCATAAAGGATTAAAAATCCAAAAATCAAAGTTAAAATAAGGCTTTTTATAGTGTCTTTGATAAAAAGTTTTAAAGTCATATTTGAAAAACCATGAGCCTTATCTTTAACAAAGCTTTCATAAATGCTTAGAGGCAAATTTAAAATACTTGTGATAATTAAAAAAGCAAGTAAAAATAGAGTATTTTCAAGGCGAGAGTTTTCGCTGATTAATAGTTCTTTTAAGTAAAGAAATCCAAAACCTATCCATGCGATATTAACAATCAGCATATAAAAATTTGAAAAAAGCTTGAATTTTTCATTTTCTATAGCAATATCGGCTGCGTTTTGATAATCTTCCTCACTTAAAATTTGTGCTTGTTTATTTTTTTCTTTTTCTAAAAAGCGAATTTGATTACAAGAAATCCAAGACAAAAGTGCTGTATAAAGACATAAAATTGCAATTAAAGTCATTTATTTTCCTTGATTTATTTTTTTGCGAATTCTAACTTAAAATCATGAAATAAAGTTAATAATCATATAAATATTAAAAATAATATTTTTTTTAATTAAAATAATGTATATTTACAAAAAAAGGATAAAAATGTTTTTTAAGAAAAAGATTACTCAAAAACAAAATACAAGGGCTAAAATTTCAATTAATGATGCAGTTTTAGATGATAGGCTTTATAAATTTAAAAATAAAATACAAAAAATAAGCAAGGATGAGGCATCAGCAAGCCTACTTGCTAGACAACTAAGCAGGCTTATTAAGGCTAATAAATTTTAATTTTGACATTTTTTCTTAGGTCTAAAAACTTGAATTACTTCATCATTTCCCTCTATATAAGCTCCACCTATTAAATCAATACAATAAGGTATTGCAGGAAATACAGGCTCTAGACATTCTGCTATGGCTTTAGGATTGCCAGGTAGATTGATGATGAAAGATTTATTGCGAATTCCTGCTGTTTGTCTTGAAAGTATAGCTGTGGGTACAAATTTTAAGCTTTCTAAACGCATGAGCTCTCCAAAGCCCGGCATTAATTTATCACATACCACTTCTGTAGCTTCAGGGGTTACATCGCGAAGTGCTGGTCCTGTTCCTCCACTAGTGATTACTAAGTCACATTCTTTCTCATCTACTAGATAAAGTAATTTTTTAATAATTAAATCATAATCATCTGGTATAAGCTCTTTAAAATAGATGATTTCATTTTTAATATATGAATTTAGAGTTCTTTCAACTTCAGCGGTGGCTTTGTCTTCATATACTCCACTACTTGCTCTATCACTTAAGGTTAAAATTCCTATTTTAATGATATCCATTTTTTCTCCTTTAATGTATTATAACCAACCTTTTTTCTTAAAAACAATAACAGGTACAATGATGGAAATTATCATCACCGCAAGCACTATAGGATAAGCATAGTGAAGCTCGAGTTCAGGCATAAATTTAAAGTTCATGCCATAAATTGTTCCTATGAGAGTAGGAGGCATCATGGCAACGGTTGCGACAGTAAAAAGTTTGATAATTTTATTTTGTTCTATATTTACTTGACTTGCTAGAATAGTTTGAATATTATCTAAGATATTAAGTTGAGAAACGCTAAATTCAACTAAAGAATTCAAATCTTTTAAAACTATGGTTAAATTTTGTTTTATATCTCTATCGATTTTATCACTTTTAAGTAATGAGGTCATCGCACGACGCTTGTCAAATAAAGAGTCTCTAACTCGCATATTAAGCTCTTGTAAACTTGAAATATCCTTTAGCATTTCATCATAACTGTATTCATCTTTTTTCTCTAAAACGGTTGTTCTTAAGCGTCTTGCTTCTTTATCTATCCATTCAAGTAAATCCGCATCTTTTTCAACACGCACTTCAAACATTTTATCGATAATATCAAAACCATCTTCAAAATTCTTTGGACTTGCCAATATCCTTGCCTGAATTTCTTCAAAGGTACTAAATTCATTATATCTTATCGTAAATAAAATATTTTTAGCTGTTGCAAAAGTGACAATTTCCGTGCGAAGCTTGATTGAATTTTGCTCTTCATCATTATTTTTAAATTCTCGAATTAAAAAATGAGCATTGATAGTTATGGTAGCATTATCTTCCCAATATTTTGCGCTAAGTTCTATTTCCTCTCTTTCTTCCTTTGTTGGAAATTCAAGATTAAATTCATTCGATATAAATGCGATTTCTGCAGTACTTGGATGAAGTAAATCAATCCATAAGATATTTTGTGGTAATTCTTGATTGTCAAGATTAAAATTAATTCTTTGCACTAAGGCATTTTGTGTTTTTATGTAAATGTAAAGCATAGTCGTTCCTTATTTTTGACTTTGAAATTATAACTTTGATTAGTTAAAAATCAACTTGTATCTAAAATGTTTCTAGAACTTAATTTAATTTCTAATTTTTTTAGATTTGTGACTTGCGGTTTTGTTATTTTAAAGATGAAATTTATTTGATTTAGATGATATTTGAATATTAGCGTGGTGGTGCTAAATTTTGACTTAAAGAATATGTAGGTAAAGATTATAAAAAGTGAGTAAATTTTTTAGCGATTTTATTAGAGTGTGTTAGCAAGGCTCTTATATGCAATAATAATGAAAAACTTTTAAAAGTTTCAGAAGAGAGAAAATAGGAGATTTTAAACTTCTAGATAGAAGCGTGAAATTTCACGCTTACTCTAGTTCATATTTTTTTATAAGATCATCATAAAATCCACTAGTCTTTGCTTCATCTATGCCTTTGTTAAATATTTCTATAACTTCCTTTTGTTTATCCTTATCAAAAGCGAAACTAAAGCCCTCACCACCATCTGTTTCTTGATAGAAGCTTACTAAATCAGGATTTTCAGCTAAAAAACCTTTAGCAGTATCCTCATCAGCAACAATAGCATCAATTTTATTATTTTTTAATGCTAAAACAGCTATATTTAAATCCTTGTTGCTTTGAATTTGTATATCCTTAATAGCTTTTGCTGTGTTTTCTTGTAAAGTTCCTAATTGAACTCCTACTTTTTTACCTTCTAAATCGGTTTTTGTTTGAAGGGTTTCATTGCTTTTGAGCTTGATATAAAGATTTTTACTCATATAATAAGGCTTTGTAAAATCTACACTTTGTCTTCTCTCATCTGTAGCACTCATAGCTGAAGCAATCATATCAATCTTACCTGATTTGAGAGCAGGAATCAATCCATCAAAATTGGTTTCAACCCAAACAATTTCAATACCATTTTTTTTAGCAATTTCTTCAATCAAATCAGTATCAAAACCCGTAAGTTTAGAATCTTGCTTAAAATTAAAAGGTTTATAATTTGGAGCAGTTCCAACCTTTAAAGTGAGTGTAGTATTAGCTTCATTGCTTGCATTATTTTCTGTTTTAGTGTTTTGGCAAGCTACCAAAAATAAGCCCGTGAAGGCAACTAAGAAAGCGGTTAAAAACTTTTTCATTGTTTTCCTTTATAGTAAAATTTTCTCTATGATTATATCAAAGTTAGCTAGCCAATTGGCAAAAAAATCCAGTTTTTAATTTTTTGCCAAAATTAATTAAAAAAATAATTTATTTAATCCTCCTTTAAGCTTAATTGGTTATACTTTCATTTCCTTTTTCAGAAAAGGACTTAAGATCTTTAAATTATAGTCTAAAGTTAACTAAAGTTAAATTAAGATTTTATAAACCCTATGTTTCTAGTTTTAAATTAATCTTTAATCCTAGCTAAAGCAATCTAAGTTTATAAAACTTTATTATTACTAAACTTTATTTACATATAATAAATGATTTTTTGTTTTTGTTCTTTAAAATTAATATTGTTATTTCAAATCTTATTAGTCAATCTTTGAAATCTAAATAAGTGATCGATTGAGCCAGAAGGATTTAGGCATAAGTAATTATGTAAAATCTATTCAATCTAAATATTTAAAGATTAAAAGTTTTTCTTTTTAATCTTCATTACTTTTTCTTTGAAGAAAAAGATTAAACTATCTATAATTTTTATGGAGAGTTTGATCCTGGCTCAGAGTGAACGCTGGCGGCGTGCCTAATACATGCAAGTCGAACGATGAAGCTTCTAGCTTGCTAGAAGTGGATTAGTGGCGCACGGGTGAGTAAGGTATAGTTAATCTGCCCTACACAAGAGGACAACAGTTGGAAACGACTGCTAATACTCTATACTCCTGCTTAACACAAGTTGAGTAGGGAAAGTTTTTCGGTGTAGGATGAGACTATATAGTATCAGCTAGTTGGTAAGGTAATGGCTTACCAAGGCTATGACGCTTAACTGGTCTGAGAGGATGATCAGTCACACTGGAACTGAGACACGGTCCAGACTCCTACGGGAGGCAGCAGTAGGGAATATTGCGCAATGGGGGAAACCCTGACGCAGCAACGCCGCGTGGAGGATGACACTTTTCGGAGCGTAAACTCCTTTTCTTAGGGAAGAATTCTGACGGTACCTAAGGAATAAGCACCGGCTAACTCCGTGCCAGCAGCCGCGGTAATACGGAGGGTGCAAGCGTTACTCGGAATCACTGGGCGTAAAGGGCGCGTAGGCGGATTATCAAGTCTCTTGTGAAATCTAATGGCTTAACCATTAAACTGCTTGGGAAACTGATAGTCTAGAGTGAGGGAGAGGCAGATGGAATTGGTGGTGTAGGGGTAAAATCCGTAGATATCACCAAGAATACCCATTGCGAAGGCGATCTGCTGGAACTCAACTGACGCTAAGGCGCGAAAGCGTGGGGAGCAAACAGGATTAGATACCCTGGTAGTCCACGCCCTAAACGATGTACACTAGTTGTTGGGGTGCTAGTCATCTCAGTAATGCAGCTAACGCATTAAGTGTACCGCCTGGGGAGTACGGTCGCAAGATTAAAACTCAAAGGAATAGACGGGGACCCGCACAAGCGGTGGAGCATGTGGTTTAATTCGAAGATACGCGAAGAACCTTACCTGGGCTTGATATCCTAAGAACCTTTTAGAGATAAGAGGGTGCTAGCTTGCTAGAACTTAGAGACAGGTGCTGCACGGCTGTCGTCAGCTCGTGTCGTGAGATGTTGGGTTAAGTCCCGCAACGAGCGCAACCCACGTATTTAGTTGCTAACGGTTCGGCCGAGCACTCTAAATAGACTGCCTTCGTAAGGAGGAGGAAGGTGTGGACGACGTCAAGTCATCATGGCCCTTATGCCCAGGGCGACACACGTGCTACAATGGCATATACAATGAGACGCAATACCGCGAGGTGGAGCAAATCTATAAAATATGTCCCAGTTCGGATTGTTCTCTGCAACTCGAGAGCATGAAGCCGGAATCGCTAGTAATCGTAGATCAGCCATGCTACGGTGAATACGTTCCCGGGTCTTGTACTCACCGCCCGTCACACCATGGGAGTTGATTTCACTCGAAGCCGGAATACTAAACTAGTTACCGTCCACAGTGGAATCAGCGACTGGGGTGAAGTCGTAACAAGGTAACCGTAGGAGAACCTGCGGTTGGATCACCTCCTTTCTAGAGTACAAAGTAATAAGTCTCACAACTATTACTTCATTATAAACTCAATTGATTCTTGTTTAGATTTCAAAGATTGATGATAAAGCTAATTGTTTATGGGGAATTAGCTCAGCTGGGAGAGCGCCTGCTTTGCACGCAGGAGGTCAGCGGTTCGATCCCGCTATTCTCCACCATTTATTAAGGGCCTATAGCTCAGCTGGTTAGAGTGCACCCCTGATAAGGGTGAGGTCACAAGTTCAAGTCTTGTTAGGCCCACCATAGAAGTATCAATCTTAAAAAGATAAAAACAAGATTTGAAATCAAGCTTTAAAATCTAAAGCAAGTATATATTTATAAATATACTTTATATACCATATACTTCCTTTAGGTTTTAAACCTAAATGTTCTTTATAATTATCATTGTTAAGAGTCACAAGCAAGTTTTAATAAAAACAATTTTACAGGACTTGTTAAAGGATAAAACTCAATTATCTTTTCTTTGGTTTTATTTATATCTTTTAACTATCTTTATTTTTTATAATAAAGAGAATATTAGATCTAAAATTTTAAATTAAAGATAAGTTTCAAACTCACGACTTAGTTTAGATATTTTTAGTATTTATATTAAGTGTTTGAATGCTTTCCGTCTTAAGATAATGAAGTCTTATCGTAAAAACTTTAACAAGGAAGTGATGCGTTTTAGAATCAATAATAAAAGGTAGAAGTTAGATTATATCTAACTTTTATGCATATTCTTAGCAGAAGAAGCAAGAAAGACTATTAGTCTTTAACTTACTTTATCAGCCTAATATCTTTTAGGTTGGCGGGGTAGGTCTTTAGCTTGCTTCTTAGTCAAGGCTTTGCCTTGACGCTAAAGAAGGTAAAAAAGGTAAGCTACTAAGAGCGAATGGTGGATGCCTTGACTGGTAAAGGCGATGAAGGACGTACTAGACTGCGATAAGCTACGGGGAGCTGTCAAGAAGCTTTGATCCGTAGATTTCCGAATGGGGCAACCCAATGTATAGAGATATACATTACCTATATAGGAGCGAACGAGGGGAATTGAAACATCTTAGTACCCTCAGGAAAAGAAATCAATAGAGATTGCGTCAGTAGCGGCGAGCGAAAGCGCAAGAGGGCAAACCCAGTGCTTGCACTGGGGGTTGTAGGACTGCAATGTGCAAGAGGTGAGTTTAGCAGAACATTCTGGAAAGTATAGCCATAGAGGGTGATAGTCCCGTATGCGAAAAACAAACCTTAGCTAGCAGTATCCTGAGTAGGGCGGGACACGAGAAATCCTGTCTGAAGCTGGGTCGACCACGATCCAACCCTAAATACTAATACCAGATCGATAGTGCACAAGTACCGTGAGGGAAAGGTGAAAAGAACTGAGGTGATCAGAGTGAAATAGAACCTGAAACCATTTGCTTACAATCATTCAGAGCCCTATGTAGCAATACAGGGTGATGGACTGCCTTTTGCATAATGAGCCTGCGAGTTGTGGTGTCTGGCAAGGTTAAGCAAACGCGAAGCCGTAGCGAAAGCGAGTCTGAATAGGGCGCTTAGTCAGATGCTGCAGACCCGAAACGAAGTGATCTATCCATGAGCAAGTTGAAGCTAGTGTAAGAACTAGTGGAGGACTGAACCCATAGGCGTTGAAAAGCCCCGGGATGACTTGTGGATAGGGGTGAAAGGCCAATCAAACTTCGTGATAGCTGGTTCTCTCCGAAATATATTTAGGTATAGCGTTGTGTCGTAATATAAGGGGGTAGAGCACTGAATGGGCTAGGGCATACACCAATGTACCAAACCCTATCAAACTCCGAATACCTTATATGTAATCACAGCAGTCAGGCGGCGAGTGATAAAATCCGTCGTCAAGAGGGAAACAACCCAGACTACCAGCTAAGGTCCCTAAATCTTACTTAAGTGGAAAACGATGTGAAGTTACTTAAACAACCAGGAGGTTGGCTTAGAAGCAGCCATCCTTTAAAGAAAGCGTAATAGCTCACTGGTCTAGTGATTTTGCGCGGAAAATATAACGGGGCTAAAGTAAGTACCGAAGCTGTAGACTTGCGCACAACTTAGATTATTTAAGTTTAGAATATGAGAAACTAAGTTATATGTTTAGTTATATTTTTACTGATTTTTATAGAGTAAAGATAGAAATAAAACTTAGTAAAATCAGTAAAAATATTCTTAGACTAAAGTTAAGTAGTTTAAGTTGTGTGCAAGTGGTAGGAGAGCGTTCTATTTGCGTCGAAGGTATACCGGTAAGGAGTGCTGGAGCGAATAGAAGTGAGCATGCAGGCATGAGTAGCGATAATTAATGTGAGAATCATTAACGCCGTAAACCCAAGGTTTCCTACGCGATGCTCGTCATCGTAGGGTTAGTCGGGTCCTAAGTCGAGTCCGAAAGGGGTAGACGATGGCAAATTGGTTAATATTCCAATACCAACATTAGTGTGCGATGGAAGGACGCTTAGGGCTAAGGGGGCTAGCGGATGGAAGTGCTAGTCTAAGGTCGTAGGAGGTTATACAGGCAAATCCGTATAACAATACTCCGAGAACTGAAAGGCTTTTTGAAGTCTTCGGATGGATAGAAGAACCCCTGATGCCGTCGAGCCAAGAAAAGTTTCTAAGTTTAGCTAATGTTGCCCGTACCGTAAACCGACACAGGTGGGTGGGATGAGTATTCTAAGGCGCGTGGAAGAACTCTCTTTAAGGAACTCTGCAAAATAGCACCGTATCTTCGGTATAAGGTGTGGTTCGCTTCGTATTAGGATTTACTCCGAAAGCGAAGAAACTTACAACAAAGAGTCCCTCCCGACTGTTTACCAAAAACACAGCACTCTGCTAACTCGTAAGAGGATGTATAGGGTGTGACGCCTGCCCGGTGCTCGAAGGTTAATTGATGGGGTTAGCATTAGCGAAGCTCTTGATCGAAGCCCGAGTAAACGGCGGCCGTAACTATAACGGTCCTAAGGTAGCGAAATTCCTTGTCGGTTAAATACCGACCTGCATGAATGGCGTAACGAGATGGGAGCTGTCTCAAAGAGGGATCCAGTGAAATTGTAGTGGAGGTGAAAATTCCTCCTACCCGCGGCAAGACGGAAAGACCCCGTGGACCTTTACTACAGCTTGACACTGCTATTTGGATAAGAATGTGCAGGATAGGTGGGAGGCTTTGAGTATATGACGCCAGTTGTATATGAGCCATTGTTGAGATACCACTCTTTCTTATTTGGGTAGCTAACCAGCTTGAGTTATCCTCAAGTGGGACAATGTCTGGTGGGTAGTTTGACTGGGGCGGTCGCCTCCCAAATAATAACGGAGGCTTACAAAGGTTGGCTCAGAACGGTTGGAAATCGTTCGTAGAGTATAAAGGTATAAGCCAGCTTAACTGCAAGACATACAAGTCAAGCAGAGACGAAAGTCGGTCTTAGTGATCCGGTGGTTCTGTGTGGAAGGGCCATCGCTCAAAGGATAAAAGGTACCCCGGGGATAACAGGCTGATCTCCCCCAAGAGCTCACATCGACGGGGAGGTTTGGCACCTCGATGTCGGCTCATCGCATCCTGGGGCTGGAGCAGGTCCCAAGGGTATGGCTGTTCGCCATTTAAAGCGGTACGCGAGCTGGGTTCAGAACGTCGTGAGACAGTTCGGTCCCTATCTGCCGTGGGCGTAAGAAGATTGAAGAGATTTGACCCTAGTACGAGAGGACCGGGTTGAACAAACCACTGGTGTAGCTGTTGTTCTGCCAAGAGCATCGCAGCGTAGCTAAGTTTGGAAAGGATAAACGCTGAAAGCATCTAAGCGTGAAGCCAACTCTAAGATGAATCTTCTCTAAGCTCTCTAGAAGACTACTAGTTTGATAGGCTGGGTGTGTAATGGATGAAAGTCCTTTAGCTGACCAGTACTAATAGAGCGTTTGGCTTATCTTTAATAAAGCATCACTTCCTTGTTAAGGTTTTTAAGAAGACTTTGAATATAGATAATATTTAGAGTTTAATAGAAATCTTTCAAGTAGAGTTTGTATTAGAACTTGCTCTTAACATTGTTTTTTAAGTATTCTAAAATAAAAACTTATCAAAGAGAGTAAAGATTTGATTCATTGATAAGATGAAAGATAAGATTTAAAAGATAAAAGTAAAAATTAAAAAACAAAAAAAGAAAAATAAAAAAGAATAGAAGAAAAGCAAAAAAATAAAACAATAGAATAAAAAATAAAAGCTTTATTCTTAAGTTAAATCTTTCAAAGAATATTTAAATAACAATGTCCGTGATCATACAGATGTGGAAACGCCTTGCTCCATCCCGAACCAAGAAGCTAAGCACATCGTGGGTGATGATACTACGCCTTACTGGCAGGGGGAAAGTAGCTCATTGCGGACTTGTTAATTCTACTTTATCTTATTCTTATAGATTTAAAATCTTAGTTTTTATATATCAATCGTTGTTTTTATATTTAATTATTTTTTTATGTTTATTAAATCTATTATTGTATTAATTATTTTTTTATTGATTGAATTTGTTTTTATGCTAATTAAATATGTTTTTGTATTCATTGTTCTTTTATGTTTATGTTTAATTGGCTTGGATTGATTTATGCTTTTGTTCTAATTGTATTTAATCAGCTTAGAATGCTTTGTATAATGCTTTTACTTATCTACAACTTATTATTTTTATATTCAATCATTAGTTTAATTGATTTATGCTTTTGTTGGTTTTAAATACTTTATTAGTCATTGCTTGATTAGTTTATTAATTTATTTAATTTAATCAGTTATAGGTTATATTCATTGGTTTGTTTGATTAATTAGTTTGAAGTTTAATTAGCTTGGGTTGATTTAATTTGTAGTTTTATATTTAAATTGATTGGTTGGGTTGTCAGCTTAAGCTATGGTTGTTTATTAGTTTGGGTTGATTTAATGGTTGTTTGAGTTGTTTAGTTTATATGTTTTTATATCTCAATTATTCTTTTTATTTATTAAATCTTTTGTATCAATAATTAATCTTTATGTTTACTTGTATAGGTTTATTTATTCAATCTATTTTTATGTGTCAATTGTTCTTTATATGTCTAGTTTATATTTTATTATGTAGCTTGGGTTTGTTCAATAATTGGGTTGGATTTTTAATCACTCAAGTTTATTTTATAGTGTTTATTGAGGTTTTATGGTTGGGAGGTATACACTTCTTGGTTGGGTTAGGGGTTAATGTTGGGTTAGGGTGGATAGACTATGATTGTTTATTCTTGTTGGCGAGAATGAATGTTATACTTGAGATAAATTTTATCATCGATAGTCTTGCTATTTAATTGATGTTTGTAAAAAAGTGTGTGTAATTTATGGCTTGTTTGGGTTTGGGTGGGATTAG